>DASZYN010000285.1:0-2729 GCA_035545435.1 Acidobacteriaceae bacterium
CAACAAGATTGCGGCGGTGGAGAACGTGGTGGAGGACACGGACGTGGCTCCGACGGCGCAGTCGTATGAGGTGTACGACCAGTTGTCGGGGCAATTGCAAACGCAGCTCGATCAGCTGCACAAACTCGAGACGAGCGGGATCGCGGACTTCAACAAGCTGGTGCGGGAGCAGAATGTGCCGGCGGTCGTGATTCCGGAGAAGAAGAAGGCGGAGTAGTTCCTGGAGCCCCACATCTGCCAAAACCGGGCAGATGTGGGGCTCCCGGCGCGGGGCTAAAGCCCGATTCATTTGGGCGTTTTGCGGCACGACCCCAGGTCGTGCCCTGTTACAAAAGCGGCTGGTCAGGATACTGTTTGGGCCGTGTGGCGCAAGAACGGAGCGCTAGTACCATGACCGCGTGATTAAGTACGTTCCGGGCCTAAAGGCTCCGAACCCGCGGATCCTTTTTCCCCGGCCTGAAGGCCGGGGCTTCTACCGTCGTGCCGCCGGCGCGGCACCGCTTCGCGGGAGGGACCCGATCATCCGGTCGAAGCCCTGGTTCTTATGCGAAAGAGAAGCAGGTCCCTCCACTTCGCTGCGCTTCGGTCGGGATGACAAGCTGAGGAAGCAGGTCCCTCCGCTTCCCCTTCGCTACGCTCAGGGTCCGGTCGGGATGACAACGTAAAGGAACTTCAGAAACACCACACTAGCGGTTGTAGGTGCTCCAGGCGGGTTTTCGTCTCCACAGGCGGGCAGTCGCTGCGCCGAAAACGAATCCACCGACGTGCGCCAGATAGGCGACTCCGCCGGTTTGCACGTTGGCGACGGCGCCGGCGTGGATGAGCTGGATCACAAACCAGAATCCGATCAGCAGGGCCGCGGGAATGAAGGTGACGCGGACGAAGATCAGGATGATGAGCAGCGACTTGATGCGGTCGCCGGGGTAGGTGACGATGAAGGCGCCCATGACGGCGGCGATAGCGCCGCTGGCTCCGATGCAAGGCACCATGGAGAGAGGCGCGGCAGCGACCTGGGCGAGCATGGCGATGACTCCGCCGAGCAGGTAGAAGACGACGTAGCGGAAGTGGCCCATGACGTCTTCCATCTCGGGGCCGAAGGCCCAGAGGAAGACCATGTTGCCGATGATGTGCATCCAGCCGCCGTGCATGAACATGGCGGTGAAGATGGTGACCCAGTTGTGGCCGCTGGAAATGGCGGCCGGCACTGCGGCCCATTGGGCGACGAAGGCATTGCCGCCGACCAGCTCCTGGAAGAACACGAAAACGTTGAGCACGATGATGAGCACGGTTGCGCCCGGCCAGGAGCGCGGCCGGCGCGACGCATCGGACAATGGGATGACGGTCCCCACAATTTCTCCTCGGCGCGTCGCGTCCCGAACGATCGGGTGATTTGACCCGCGATACGCTTGCCCCTATAGTAGCTTCAATGAGGTTTGGTCCCACTCCGGCGACTCTGTGTGCATGTTGTTGCATGCTGCGCCGGACTTGTGGGTAAGTAAGCCTCAGCGTCTTTCTACCCATAAGCCCGCGCTTCAGCCTTTGCTGACGCGGGCTTTTTCTTTTCCCCAATCCCCGGAGAGTTATGGCAACCGCACTCATCGACGCTCCCGTCTCGGCCCCGGCGATCTCGCCGCTGAGCCACATTCGGCAACTGGAAGCGGAGAGCATCCACATCATTCGCGAGGTCGCGTCGGAATTTCAGAAGCCGGTGATGCTTTACTCCATCGGCAAGGATTCCTCGGTGATGCTGCGCCTGGCGCAGAAGGCGTTTTATCCTGGGCCAATTCCCTTCCCGCTTCTGCACATCGACACGGGCTACAAATTTCGCGAGATGCTCGAGTTTCGCGACCGCTACACGGCGGAACTGGGGTTGAAGCTGATCGTGTGGCGCAATGAGGAAGCCCTGGCGAACGGAGCGAATCCGGTGGCGCTGGGGACGCGGCGCTGCTGCGGTTATCTCAAGACGCAGGCGCTGCTCGACGGGCTGCGGGCGCACGGTTTCGACGCCGCGTTTGGCGGGGCGCGGCGCGACGAGGAAAAATCCAGGGCGAAGGAACGCATCTTCTCGTTCCGCGACAGCGCGGGCCAGTGGGATCCGAAGAATCAGCGGCCGGAGTTGTGGAATCTGTTCAACGGCAATATTCATCCGGGCGAAAGCATCCGCGTGTTCCCGCTTTCGAACTGGACCGAGCTGGACGTTTGGCATTACATCCACCTCGAGAAGATCCCGATTGTGCCGCTGTACTTTGCCAAAGAACGTCGCATGCTGGTGCGCGGAGAGAGCCTGATTCCGCTGGAACAGGACTTTGTTCATGGCCTGCCGGGGGAGGAACAGTGGGTTCGCTGCCGGCTGCGCTCGCTGGGGTGCAGTCCGTGCACGGGCGCGATTCGGTCCGACGCGGACACGGTTCCAAGGATCATCGCGGAGCTGATGGCGATGCGGAACTCCGAGCGGGCCAATCGTGTGATCGACCACGACCAGGACGGGTCGATGGAGATCAAAAAGCGCGAGGGCTATTTCTGATGGCTCTGCAGCACAGCACATGGGCCGTGGGGGACGAGTTTTTGGGCGGTGCAGCGGATGATGGAGACCGCGAGGTCGAAGAGCTGCTCGCGGCCGAACGAGGCAAGGAACTGCTTCGCTTCAGCACTGCGGGCAGCGTCGACGACGGCAAGTCGACCCTCATTGGGCGGCTGCTCTATGACTCGAACAATGTGTACGACGATCA
>DASZYN010000286.1:0-5299 GCA_035545435.1 Acidobacteriaceae bacterium
GAGTACCTGGCGACGGCGACCTGATCTCAGGCCCGTTCGCCCAGAAAACAGGTCTCTTCAAATTCCGAACGATCAAGAGAGGGAACGCAAGGGGCTGTCCCAAGGCTCCCGGAATGCCCCGAAAAGTGCGAAACACAAGTCTAAGATCGGTTCGCCGCTCTCGCAGAATGGCAAACCAGTTCTCGCAAGTGGTGAACTGACCGGACACTAACGCTTTGAAAGATCGTACACGGGCTATCGAACCTTCCGCTGTTCAGGTTGCGTATGCCGCCCTCATTCTGCCGCGCCACCAGAAGGAAGCAAGAGGAAACTTGAAATTCCTCCCCTTTCGCCCCCGTTTCCACACTATTCAGCCTGACTCTCTAGGGGGTCACATCTTCCGTACTCTTCGCTTCTGCTGCCGATCATCGACCTTCCCAATTCCTAAAGGTTGCCAGCGGCGTCTCCTCAGCAGCTGTGGGGTCGGTATTCCGACAGCTCTTCGCGTGGAAGCAGACTGCCCAGACGGGAGCTACATCCGATGCTCCCTGTTCATCATGTCAAGGGCCGGCAGTTCACGCAAGCCGCATGGTGGTCGAATCTCCGCGGTTAGCCGTGCCAGTTCCTCCTCAACCGACTCGGCATGGACCTCTGCCTCGGCCTGCCGGTCCCACTCCGCCAACTCCCCAAGCTCGTCCGGCGTCGGCTGGTACTCTTCGGCCAGCGTGGCGAAGAATCGCAGGGAGCCGACGAAGGCGCGCTTGGGCGGCAGCTTCTTCTCCAGCACGGCGATTCGGCTCTTGAGGCTCATGCGATCCTCGGCTTCGGAGCCGGTTGGGGTTGGGCGGCTTCCAGCTTCGCGACGCGCTCGGCCAGTTCTACGGTTTCACGCAGCTTGCAACCGAGTTCGATGACGGCACGCGCCGCCGACAGCCGGACCATCTCGGACTTGCCCTTCCTGCTCAGGTATCCCAGCGAGTCGGACGCACTCGCCATGTTGTCGATCAGCCGGCCGAGGGCCTGTGAGGTCATTTCGGATCGGAGTCCCTCCACCCGTCGCCGGAACCCCGGCACGTCGGCGAGCCAGAGCTTCACCGTGCGGACGGCAGCGCCGCATTCGCGGGCGGCTACCTCGATGGTGCAGCCGGATGCCAGGGACATAGCCGCGGCCTCCTGCCTCGGTGATAAACGCCGCTCCCCGGTGCAGTTTGGGGCAGATGGGTGCATGGTGTCCTCCCTCTGTGATGGCCGCTGAGGTTTCACCCCGCGGCACGCCGAGGATCGCCTCCGCAGGGCCGCGAGACGTTCTGAAAAACCACCAACATAGCAAAAGCGACCTGTGCGTCAGTCGCTCCTCTTACAAGCGGCGTGATTCCTCAGTTCTCTCGGGTTACCGAGAGGGCGACAGACCACGTTGTTTCAGGTGATGAACGAGGAGAATGGCAGTAGTGGCAGTAGTGGCAGTAGTGGCAGTAATCTCCTCCGATGGCGGGACCGCGATTTCTGCAATCCCAAGCACCCCCTCCTCCGAGGCAGAAAAGGTCCCCTTGGATGGAGCTTCTCTACTGCCATTACTGCCATTACTGCCACCCCCTTAAAGTGGCTCGCTCCAAGTTTGGGCCAAACTACTGCCATTACTGCCATTACTACCATCAGACATGAGCCTACTGCTGGGTGACCACGCGCCATCGCACCCCGGCGCTCACGGCGTCAACCCGCTCCAGCATCATCCCACCGATCACGCGCCCGCGAAGGTGGTGCAGTTTCATCCCCAGAGATCTTGCATTGACTATTTGCCCTCGCCCCTCGGTAGGGCAGAGGACAAACAGTGCTTCGCGAAAAGCTAGAATATCTGGATCGGATTCGTTATGACAATAAAGCAGCATATCATTCACGGTCAATCCCGCTCCGTTCGTGTCCAGATATGCAATCCCCTTGAGCAACCCTGCAAGTGCGATTGACTCGGGGCTTGAATCGCGGCGTAGTTCCTTGCGAGCGTCGCCGGGGTCATCCAATCCGCACCAGACCACGGCGTTGCGGACCAGGCTCGTCCACCCCTCGAACGAACCCCATGGCGTGAGCTGCTGATCGGGGCGGTCGGCGACACAATAAGCGCGCAAGATTGTCAAAGCCGCCGACAGCAGCTCACCTCGGTTGTTTCGGACGTGCTTGCGCAAGTCTGGATACTTGAAATCGCCCCGATCCTCCGGGCATTCAAGGGGCGATTCGAGACGAATAGGCATGACACGGCGCGGCGTGTCGCCGATGAGGTACACGTTGTTGCCAGTTGCATACCATGTGACGTTTAAAGGTCCGTTGAATTGATTGTTGCCGCCGAGGATGCGGTCCTTCCACCAGCTCGCAGTCAGTGCCCGATCCAGCACGGCGTTGCCGACGAAGCCGCTCAGGTTGTCGAGCAGGACCATTTCGTCACCCTCCATCGCCAGAGGCGTGATCGCCTTCCGTAGCTCCTCTTTGTCGTTGGTGTAGCTCATAACGGAAGCTTCCCTTCCAGTGACAATGAGGAAGCCCACATCGGCGAGCAATCCCTTTCCCACACCAGCCGCGTTGCCATCGAGGAGGATCAGTGGCGATGGCCCTTGAAAGGCGTAGCGTGCCAGTGGCGTCAGCACGGAAGCGAGCCAAGCCGCCTTGTGGCATTCGGCCTTGAAAGGGAAGTCCGTTACCACGTCACCCAGTAACGTCATGGCTGACACAGCGTCGTCTCTGGTCGGTTGGTCGGAGACCTCCACCCCAAGATCGTCCGGCATCCACAGGAGTAGACCGGATTTCTCATCATAGCCCGGCTCACGCAGCAGACTCCCATCTGCGAGCAGCGCGGGGTGCGTGACAACGCCTTCCAGGTGTGGAACGTTTTCCCATGCCCCCCGGCAGTGGATGGTTGCGACAACATGGCCCGGCAGCGATGCTGGCCTGTGCTCAACGCCCTCTTTGACCTTCACCAGCCGGACGCAATCAACCAGCTTCGTGAGTTCCTCACGGAGCAAAGCCTGGGGCAAAGCGCGGACGATGGGAGCGGTGGAGGGGCGGCGGACTAGCGCCTTCTCGCTGGACGGATCATGCTGGACCACGTGCGCGAGATGGCCACCACGTTGGTACAACCCTTCCGCGTTCTCTAGCGCCGCTTCCGCTTCGGCATTCACACGGAACTCGTCGGTGCCCAAGACGACCAGCGCCCGATCAAGGACTGGCCGGGCCTTCTCCACCAATTCGCGGAAGGCATCGGGTCCGAAGGCAGCCAGGAAGTCGTCGTCACCCATCTTGCAGCCATCTGGCCCCGGTGGTTTTTCCACTGCGAGGACTTCCTTCACACCGGCTTTCCGCAAGGCTCTGGCCAGTCTACGCAGCGCTCCAGCAACCTTTCTTTGCGTTTCGGGCTTCGGCTCGTAGTCAAACCCGATATGACAGACTCCTCCGAGTCTGGCGAGGGCCAGCAACTCCGGGATCAACTCTTCACTGCCTTTCACCTTCCAGCAGAAGACACCCCCGATGCCCACGGCCAACAGGCCGGTCTGAGCTACGGCCAGCGTTTTTTTTTCTCCCTGCTCTTTCCGCGACATCCTTAACATTAGGCTGCTAGATCGAGCAGGCGATCGGCTGCCGCTGCAATTTCCCGCTCCGTCACCCCGGGGCGTAGAACCGCTCGGATTTCCTCGCCCAACAACTCCCGCCGCCAGGCACGCCGCTTGTCCGCATGGCTGGGCCGCCTTGGCTCGGCATCCCACGGGGACGCACAGCGGTGTCCCACCAACCCCTCCTCGTGCCGATCCCAGGCCCACACCTCAGTCATCGTGAACGTCCACAGGCAGACGTGGAACGCCCCCACACTGGCCCATACGAACCGCACCTGCTGCTGACCTGCGCCGACCACCTCCTTGCAATCCCGGAACGCCGTCTCCAGGGAGAACCGGTCGGCCACACACCCGAGGATGTCGGCCACACCCGCCGACGGGTCGCTACAGAAGTACGCCACCCAACCGGCCGGCTCGTCCACGACGACCACCCGGATCGCACCCCCGGCCGGACGCCACGTCGCCACGAACGTCTTGTAGCGTTTCGTCGTCTCCTTTCCGTAGAGGATGAACGTGCTGGTCGCCCATCCCCGCCGCTGACCGGCCCGCTTGGCCAGCTCAACCCGGCTCTCCCCGTAGACCCGGGGCCGGCCGCGCCGCCCGGGGCGATGCCGCGGAAGTCCCCACAGGGCGGAGTCTTTGCGGAGCCGGCTGACCACCGTCACCCCCAGGCCCCGCATCGGCTTGAGGAACGGGGCCTTGGCATAAGCCCCGTCGGCCACCACCCACAGCCGCTGGCCTAGGAACCCGAGCCAGGTGGCCGCCCAACGCATCAGTTCGACGGCCAGCTCCAGCTTGGTCCGGAACGGCGGCCGGTGCCGCGCGTCGATGCTGCCCAGGTTTTTCCGCCGGACGTAGAGCCGCGCCAGCAGCGGCAGGGCGATCGTGCCCCACAGCGGGTGGCCGACGAGCAACCCGAGGACGACCCAGACATGCCCGTACACGAAGGGGCTGCCGGCCGGGCCGGGTGCTGGGTTGTGGTGAACGCCGGCCCCTTGAACCTGCGGCCCGTAACGAGGCGTCGGCGTGTCATCGAGGGCGAAGATCAGACGGCCGGAGGCCGCCGCCACCCGCTTCACGACCTCCCACGCCAGCCGGGCGGCGATGGCGTCGGCCCGCTTCCCGGCGGCGGCCACCGTCGTGTACACGGGCTTGTAGTCGCTGCTCAGGCCGGCCGCGCGAATCCAACTGGTGACCGTCCGTCGGCCACGGGCCAGCATCGCCCCCACGAACACCAACGCCAGGCGAACAGCGGAGCGTCGGTCGAGGGCCGTAGCGAGGCGGGAAAACCATTGGCATGGGGCAGGGGTCGTTTGCGAGAATGGCATGGCCGAGTCCGTCCGGGGCGGAGGTTGGTGTGGCAACCACCATCGTCGCGGACGGGCCGGCAATCGTCCACCGATTCGTCAGAGGAGCCTCGGCGCCATGCGGCCGATCGACGTGAGAAACCTGATCCGCTTCAATACGCGCATGGGCATGTTCATCTGCCCGTCGAACCGGCCCAACGTCGTCGCGTTCGTCCACGGCTACCAGTACGCCACGGCCACCGAGTGTCGGTTCACCGAGCTACTCAGCGCCCACATCGCCGACCGATACCGCGTCAAGGCCGACGCACTCGGGTGGCCCCATCAAATCGCGCGCTTCGCCGAACGGCGTTCGCTTGATTGGATGGATGCCTATCTCCTGCTCAGTTCTGAACTCCTGAACTCGGCCATCGGCGCAAACGA
>DASZYN010000287.1:0-12192 GCA_035545435.1 Acidobacteriaceae bacterium
ATATATAGACGGCAGGCAGCACGGGATAGCCGATGGCGCGATAAGGCCGCTCGGCGTTGGGGCGCTTCGCGCGCAGCACGTAGAGGCACGCGATGGTGAGGATGTAGAAGATCAGCTCCGTGCAGATGATGTAGTCGAGCAACTGGCTGTAGGAGCCGGAGATGCAAAGCACGCAGGTCCACAGCGCCTGCACGATGAGCGCGGCCACGGGCGTGTGCCACTTCGGATGCAGTTTGCCCGCGGACTTAAAGAACAGGCCGTCACGGCTCATGGCGTAGTAGACGCGCGCGCCGGCCAGGGTGAGGCCGTTGGCGCAGCCGAAGGTGGAGATGAGAATAGCGCCGGCCATCAGATAAGCGCCCGCGTGGGAGAAGATCTGCTGCAGGGCGGCGGTCGCGACGCGATCTTCCGACGCGTACTGGATGCCGCGGGCGGCGATCGTGGACCCGTGCGGATCGCCGTGCAGCGGCAGCGCCATCAGATAGACGAAGTTCGCCAGGATATAGAGGCCGAGTACCAGAGAAGTTCCCAGCGCCAGCGACAGGGGCAGATTCCGCTTTGGGTTTTTTACCTCGCCCGCCGTGTAGGTCACGTTGTTCCAGGCGTCGGCGGAGAACAGCGAGCCGGTCTGGACGACGGCGAGAATCGTGAGCAGGCCCACCATGGCGACCGGTCCGCCCGCACCCACCTGCACGGCGTGGAGACTGTGCCAGCCGGCGCCGTGCCAGAAATTCGCGCCGAAGTTCGCGTGGATGGCGGAGGCGTTGCGCATGAACAGCACGCCGAGAACGACCAGGCCCAGCAGCGCCACCGTCTTGGCGGTGGTGAAGACGTTCTGGACGAGGGCTCCTAACTTCACACCGAAAACATTGACGACGGCGAGCAGCAGGATGATCACGATCCCGGCCAGATTGGCGGTCGAGATGCCGATGTCCATGTTGCCGAGGACCATGGGACCGACATGCCAGGGGGGAACATGCCCGATGTGCCAAACCCAGTTTGTGGTCGAAACCGAGGGGAAGAAGACGCCGAGGAATTTTCCGAAGGCGACAGCGACGGCGGCGATGGTGCCGGTCTGGATGACGAGGAAGAGCGTCCAGCCGAAGAGGAAGCCCCAGATTTTGCCCAGCGCCTCGCGCAGGTAGATGTACTGGCCGCCGGCGGTGGGCATCATCGCGGCCAGCTCGCCATAGCTGAGTGCGCCAATGATGGTCATCACGGTCGTCACCAGCCATGCGCCGATGAGCAACGCCGGCGAGCCGGTGGCGCGGCTGATGTCGGCCGGAACCAGGAAGATTCCGGAACCAATCATGGAGCCGACAACGATAGCAGTGGCGCTGAAGAGACCCAGGCTGGCGACGAGGCCGGTTTTGCCGGGAGCGGACTTTCCCGAGGCTTGTTTTTGCTGAGGAGGGACGGACGTAACGGGCTGGGAACTCACGTGTCCTACAGTTCTACTTGAATTTTGCGAGAAAGTCTCTGACCGAGTGGCTTACGGAATGGCCGGATGCGAAAACCGCACCGATCACTGCGACTGCATCGGCACCCGCGTCGATGACGGCCGCTGCAGTGTCTGCCGTAATGCCGCCAATCGCGACCAGCGGCTTGCGGGTGAGGCCACGCGCACGGCGTACGCCTTCGAGATCGATGACGGGATCGGGGTTGGCTTTGCTGCTCGTCGCGAACACGGGGCCGATGGCGATGTAGTCCACCGGCTCAAGGGCGGCAGCTCGGGTTTGCTCCTCGTTATGGGTGGAGAGGCCGACCCACGCGGATGGACCGACCCGATGCCGCGCCTCGCTGGCGGGCATGTCCTGCTGGCCGATGTGCACGCCATCCCAGCCCAGGGTTGCGGCCAGCGCGGCGCGGTCATTGAGGATCAGCGTGATTCCGGTTGCGGCTTCGCGAATGACGCGAGCATCTTCGGCCACGGTTTCGTCGTCGTCGCGCTTGTTGCGGTACTGCAGGATCTGGACGCCGGCATCGGCCAGCTCTGCAGCGATGCGGCGCAGCAGAGTTTCGCGATTGCCGCGGTTGTCAGACCCATCACGCAGAACCATCTCCGCATCGAGGATCGGATAGAGCCGCGGAATGTTTCTGCCGCCGAAGTCCGGCAATTCCATCCTCCAGGAGAAAAGCCCTGCCACGCCGTAGCGTAGCAGGGCTTGTCAGGAGTTTCCCGCGGTGGAGGAATCTACCGGGGCGCAATGCTCATCGTCATCTGCGATCCACTGTAGAGGCTGACGTTGCGGTTGTGCCCGGTCACCAGGGTGGCCGTCGAAGCGCCGCCGGTGGCGCTGGTTCCGCCGGTTCCCGCATCGGCTGCCAGGTGCACTGTGGCAAAGGTTACGCCGGAAAGATTTCCTACCGGCATCGCCGCGCCGTTCGCACCGGCGCCTACGCCGGCCGAGCCGTTCAGGGCTGCTCCACCGGCTCCGCGAACGCCGGCGCCGAGGGCTCCGCCCTCCGTGGTTGTTCCGTTCACGGCACCGTCGATGCCGTTGCCGGCGGTATGGAGTCCGCTGCCCGCGGTACTTGTGGCGCCACCGGCCAGACCTGCCGCGCTATGCACTGCGCCGCCCGGTCCATTGGCGGCCAGGCCGCCGCCTCCGCCGCCGGTCATGGGACTGCTGGCCTGCATGCCTCCGCTGGCCATCAGATCGTCCGGGCCCGCAGAGGGAGCGACTTCCGCCGGCGCCGACAGCAAGCGCACCATCGCGTTCACCGGCACTTCGCGGCCATCCTTCAGCACGGCGTGGTCGAAGCAGAACGCCACATGGCCATCGTGATTCTCTTTCGATTTCGCCTGCACATCGGTCACGTGTCCCAGCAGCTTCGATCCTTTCGGAATTTTCGTGCCATCGGAAAGATGCGCTTCGCTGGTGGTTTTGGCGAAGACCGGATCGCCGGGCTTCGCGTCTTTGCTCTCGATTTTCTTCGTCAGCTCCGCGGAGACATTGGTGGCCTGTGCCGCGGAGGCTGAGGCGTGTCCTGCCTGCGCTGCCGCGCTGGCCGATTCGCTTCCTGCGGCTGACGTCTGCGCACCGGCTGCTACTGCAAAAGCCAGCATGGCCGCCCCAAAGAGTTGTGATTTCATGTTGAACCTCGTTCCGAGACGTTCCTGTGATCCCACGGTCGCGATGGTTTGGGATCTTCTGGCGCGGTACGATGCCAGAGCCCTTTCCGCGGTTGGGGAGATGCGAAGGATGCTAGCTGCAACTTTGGAGGAATGACAACAGGAACGGGCCCGGAAGGGCCCTCGATCAAAAAGAAAGCGGTTGCAGAACGAAGACAGCGCCTGGTGTATCAACGGCGCACACCTTTACGGTCGCGGCGGCCGGGGAGGAATCGGCCACCCTAGTTAAAGGGCATCGAGACGGCAGGCATTCCAACCACAGCCTTGTCGCTGCAGATATGTTTCGCTTCCAGGCGGATCCGCTGCGCGGGAGACTTATAAGCTCCGATGGTTCTCATGCAGAACGGGCAGCGCAGGAAGGTCGAAACCGTCGCCAGACGCACCGGAGGGAGTTGCCTGGGGATGACATGCGTGGTCTTGACTGATGGGAGCATCGCTTTCTCCTAAACAGAGTCGCGACGTGCGGGCCCTGAAGTTTTCGTGGTGGTGGTGATGGCTCTTTCGTCTCTGATTATGGCACGCAAACGTCACATCGAAAGCGTGAAGTTGTGTAAATTTTGATGTGACCAATGATTACTATTGGCTCTGTTTGGTCCCGATGCGGCACATTCCCCTAACTGGGGATTTGTGCGGTATCCGAACTTAGTGAGGGGGAAAAGATGCCCTGATTTACGGCAGATTCGCGCCTTTGTGCATTTCCCACGTCCAGGTGCCGATAGTTGCGTCAGGCAATTTTGTCTGGAGCCGGGATATTGTCGAATGCAATTACTGTCAGCACCAGTCCCATCGTCCTTGTAGGGTCGGCCAATGAACGGCTGGCAGAAATTCTGGGGAGCACCCTGGAGTCCTGGCACTATCAGGTAGAACCGGTGCAGCGGGGGGAAGACGCTCTGGCGCGCCTGGACGGGCTGAATCCGCCGTCGATCGCGCTGCTGGATATGGATTTGCCCGAGCCGAGCGCGGCGGAAGTTGTGTGGGAGGTCCGCCGGCGCCAGGAACAGCGCCGCACCTGGAACATCCTGCTGAGCGAACGTCGCGACAGTGAGCGAGTGCGGGCGGCGCTCCAGTCCGGCGCCGACGACTTTCTTGTGTTTCCGGCGGAGTCGACCGATTCCTCGGATCTTCGGGTCCGACTGCGGGTTGCGGAACGGGTTGTGGCGCTGACCAGCCGGATTCAGAAGCAGTCTTCGGAGCTTCGCTACCATGCCACGCACGACAGCCTGACAGGGCTGTGGAGCCGGGAAGCGCTGATCAGCCTCATTTTTCAGGAAACCGACCGTGTGCAGCGGATGAAGACGCCGCTGAGCCTGATGCTGCTGGATCTGGACGATTTTTCGCGCATTAATCACGACTACGGGTACGAGACAGGGGATCGGATCCTGATGGAGGTTGCGAGCCGGTTCCGCCGACAGCTGCGCAGCTACGACCTGATCGGGCGGGCCGGGGAGGACGAGTTTTTGCTGGCCCTGCCTGGCTGCTCGCTGGAGAATGCGCTCCACCTGGCCGGACGGATTCGGGAGACGCTGCTGGGTCGTCCGTTTGCGACGGACAGGAAATCTGCGGCGATCACGGCGAGCATCGGCGTGGCCGCCAGCGGGGGGCGTTCCCCGATGGTGGTGCTGCGGGAGGCCGAGCGCGCGCTTGCGGAGGCCAAGCTTTCCGGGAAAGACTGCGCGCGCGGGGATGCGCCCGAGGCCTGGCTGACCCAGCCGGTGCTGGCGGCGGGAGTCCCGCCCGGGATGAACGGCGACTGAGGTTTGCGGGGCACAGAGCGCAGGGCGCAGGGCACAGGGCACAGGGTGCAGGGCGCACTGGGCAGCGCACAGCGGGCAGGGCACAGGGCGCCGTTGCGGGTAGCCCGGCGAGCGTCGCCCTCCGACCTTTTCAGAACCGCCTGCGCCCTGCGATCCGCGAATCTGGCCCCTGGCCTGTAAACTCGCCGCGTAGAATCCCGTCTATCTCGTCGCATGGAAGAGATTGCAGGCAGTGCGGCGAGCATCTTCTACGGCACAACGGACGCCGGCAGCGAGGTCGCCATCGAGAAACGGGAGCAGGCCATGCTGGAGCTCGCCGACTTCGACGAAGTCGTGCGCGTTTACCGGCCGCGCATTCTGCGCTTTCTCCTCTCGTCTCTCACCGACCGCGATGCTGCGGAAGCGCTGACCCAGGAGTGTTTTCTCAAGGCCTGGAGCGCGCGGCATCAGTTTCGCGGCGATTCGAGCCTGAGCACCTGGCTGACGCGCATCGCTGTCAACCTGATGCGCGATCATCTGCGCAGCCGCAGTCTGCGCTTCTGGCAGAAGACGCGCGGCTCGTCGCTGGATGTGATGGACATCAGCGACTGGATCCCGGACGGGCGCAGCTCGCCGGAAAGTGTGGCAGTTGCGCGCGATCGGGTGGCCGGAGTCTGGCGCGCGGTGAATGACCTGTCGGCGCATCAGCGAAGCGTGTTCGTGCTGCGCTTTGTCGAGGAGATGGAGCTGGAGGAGATAGCAACCACCATCGGGATGAACCTGAGCACGGTGAAGTCCCATCTGTATCGGGCTCTCGCAGCCATTCGCGAACGCCTGGGAGAAACGAAATGAAATTCCGTAAAGACGCTGCTGCCAACCCGGAACTGGACTCGAGCCGCGACGACATTCGCGACCTGGCGGAGGATCTGAGCCTCTACCGCTCCGCCATGCACCATCTCGCCGAAAGCGAGGCCGCCCGCCGCCCTTTCGTGGCTGAGGCGCGTCCCGCGCATTCGTTCCATCTGCGCCTGCTTCTGGCTCCGGCTCTGGCGGCCGCTGTGGCCGCGGGGGTGTTCGTACCGGTCTACAGCCACTTTCACCACCGGCACCCGGCAGTTGCGACAGCGAGCCAGGCGGCGCCCGATCCCACCGAAGCACGCGCCAGCATCGACGATTCCGCGCTGATGAACCAGATCGACAGCGACCTTTCTGAAAATGTGCCTGATGCTCTGCAGCCTCTGGCCGACCTGAGCGATCAGGCCACCACTAAGAATTCTGTATCGGAGAATAAAAATGCCACGCATGAATAACTATGTGCTCGCTGTGCTGCTTTGCCTGCTCGCTCCTGGATTCGCGGTTGCGCAAAGTTTCGACGGACCTCCGCCCGGACCGGGCGGCCCGGACCCCATGCAGGGGCCTGGCACGCCCGGACCGCCGATGGAGCGCGCCTTCCACGCGGAGCATCGCGGCCGCTGGTGGGATGACCCACAGATGGCCCAGCAGATGAACATCACCGATCAGCAGAAGAAGCAGATGGACGACATCTTTCTGCAGCACCGGCTGAAGCTGATCGATCTGCATGCCAACCTGGACAAGCAGGAAACGCTGCTGCAGCCGATGATCGAAGCCGATCAGCCGGATGAGGCGAAGATCCTGTCGCAGATCGATGCGGTCGCGCAGGCGCGAGCCGAACTGGAGAAGGCCAACGCGCACATGCTCTTCGATATCCGCAAAACGCTCACGCCGGATCAGTGGCAGAAGATGAAAGCCATGCGGGAAGAGCACCACAAAATGATGCGCGGCGGCCCGGATGGACGCGGCGGACCGGACGGCCGGATGTGGCGCAAACATCGCCCCGGACCCCCGCCGGATGGCACGGCACCCGCGCCTCCACCGGCTCCGCAGGGCAACGGAGCACCTCCCTCGGCGAACGAATAGGCGGTTGCAATCCCCGGCAACTCAAGAGGAGCGGTTTTCACCGCTCCTCTTTTTTCCACAAAAGTCAACAGCGCTGGTGTCTACTTCCGTAACTAAAGTTCCGGGCAATTTGCTCTTGATTTCACGCGACTTCAATTGACACTCTGATAGCGCAGCACTATAGTTTTTACAGGTGGTTTGCGCGCTCGGGACACTGCGCCGACCTCCGGTCGCCACTCCTGTTCCTTCCAGTCCTGCCGGCTGCTTCAGTCAGGAGAGTCCGATGTGCGATCTTGACCGCGCACCGTTCTCCGATGGGTAACTCCGCGTGGACTCGGACTCGATCAGCCGGGACGATCCCCGAACTTCGTCGAGAACCGCGCCAGGGACCCACGCCCTCCCGCTGACGGCGAAGAAAGCTGCAGCTCGGTGATCCGGCAAGGGTACATGCTGGATTCGTGGCTGCGGGGCGGAATCCGGGAACCGCCGCATGCGTCCCGGAGCTGTCTATGGCACACGTCCTTCATCCTGAAACGACCGAGAGCAATCCTCTGAACACCGAAATGGAAACGCCAACGCTGGAAGCCCCGCCGGAACAGTCCGAACCGGCGGCTGAAACCACCTCTAACCCCGAGACCGCCGAAACCGCGCCGCACGTCGTGGCCAAAGCTGCACCGTCTGAGCTGGCTGCCGAATCTTCCGATCACATGGAAGAGCCGGACCTGAGCATGGAAGACTTCGCGGCTGCACTGGAGTCGTTTGACCGCGAGCAGGCTGCGGAAGCCGCCGCTCAGGCCTTCGATGACAGCGCGATTGTCACCGGCACGGTGATCAAGCTGACCGACAAGCACGTCGTTGTCGACGTGGGCATGAAGTCGGAAGGTCTCATCCCGATCGAACAGGTCGTCGACCACACCGGCCAGCCCAAGCTGAAGGCCGGCGACAGTGTCGACGTGGTCATCGAACGCGAGGAGCCGGAAGGCGGCTACCTGCTTGGCTACGAAAAGGCCCAGCGGTTACGCGTGTGGGACACGATCGAGAAGGCGCACAACGAAAAGACGGCGCTGACGGGGACAGTGGTGGGACGCGTGAAGGGTGGCCTCACGGTCGACATCGGCATCAAGGCGTTCCTGCCCGGTTCGCAGCTGGAGCTGCGCCCTGTGCGCAATCTCGACGCGTGGATCGGCCAGCCGATCCAGGTCCGGGTCATCAAGCTGAACAAGAAGCGCGGCAACGTGGTCGTCTCCCGCAAGGAGATTCTCGAGGAGGAGCAGACTGAGCGGCGCTCCATGACCCTGGAGCATCTGGAGGAAGGCGCGGTGCTCACCGGCACGGTGAAGAACCTCACCGACTACGGCGCTTTCGTGGATCTGGGCGGTATCGACGGGCTGCTGCACATCACCGACATGTCGTGGGGGCGGCTCACGCATCCACGCGATCTGGTCAACGTCGGCGATGAGATTCAGGTCAAGGTTCTGAAGTTCGACAAAGAGAAGCAGCGCGTTTCCCTCGGATTCAAGCAGCTCACGCCCGATCCATGGCTCGACGCCGCGGAGCGCTATCCCATCGGGGCACACGTGAAGGGCCGGGTGCTGAGCGTGACCGACTACGGCGCTTTCGTCGAACTGGAGCAGGGCATCGAGGGCCTGGTGCACGTTTCTGAAATGACGTGGTCCAAGCGCATGAAGCACCCCTCGAAGCTGGTGAAGCCGGGCGATGAGGTGGAGACGGTGATTCTGGCCGTGAATCCGGCAGACCGGCGGATTTCGCTGGGCATGAAGCAGCTCCTCGATAATCCGTGGGAGCATCTGGCCGATAAGTACCCGACCGGAGCGACCGTGGAAGGGCGGGTGCGCAACCTCACCGACTTCGGCGCGTTCATCGAGATCGAGGACGGCATCGACGGCCTGGTTCACGTGAGCAATCTGAGCTGGACCAAGCGCGTGAAGCATCCGTCGGAGGTGCTGAAGAAGGGCGAGAAAGTTCGCGCTGTGGTGCTGGGTGTAGAGCCGGAGAACCGCCGTCTCTCGCTGGGCATCAAGCAGTTGCAGCCCGACGTTTGGGAGACGTTCTTCGCGCAGCATCGCGTGGGCGATGTGGTGAAGGGCAAGGTGCTCAGGACCGCGCAGTTTGGCGCCTTCGTTGAAATCGCGGAAGGAGTCGAGGGCCTGTGCCACGTGTCCGAAGCTACGGACGGCCACGGTGCGCCGGTGAAGCTGGAACAGGGGCAGGAGATGGAGTTCAAAATCATCCGGATGAACCCGGAGGAAAAGAAGGTCGCTCTCAGCATCCGGGCGGTCAGCGGCGACGAAGCCAGCCGCGCCGACGTGGAAGCCTACAAGCAGCCTGTCTCGAGCTCCACGACCACCCTGGGCGATCTGGTCCACTGGAAACGCGAGAAGTAAGCTCCGGAACGGTACCGAATGAAAACGCCACCCGAAAGGGTGGCGTTTTTCTGTGTCCGGAGGCCTGGGCCCCGGGGGCTGTCATTCCTTGATCTTCAGGTCGATGTACACCTGCTTGCGCGAGTCGAACGAGCTCACGGTCTTCGAGTCGCTCTTCTTCGCGTGATAGGCCGCCCAGACGCTGTAATCGGTGTCGGCCGAAAGGCCGGCGAAGCGGTAGTTTCCGTCCTTCTCCGAGAGAAACGTCTTCACGTCGTTGTTGCGCGAATTCTTCAGATACACGATCGCGCCGCTGATGGGCGCATTGTTGGCGTCATAGACCTTCCCCTGCAGGTTCTTAAGGCCAAAGTTCTGCGCGCGTCCTGTGGCCGGCAGCGCGGCCAGCAACGTCAGAGCCATCAGGCAGCCGGCCAGTATGGCCCGGCGCCGCGCAGGCAGAGAAAACCTTACGTCAGAATTCACTCGCACTCCTTGCCTCATTCCTCTTCCTCTTCGCCCAGTTCTTCCTCGTCCTCGTAGCCCTCTTCCATTTTGCTCAGCTCCAGCGGATCGGTCGCCACGATTTCGTACTCCGTTCCGCATTCGTCGCAAACGACCACATCGCCCTCTTCAACCTCTTCTTCGTCGAAGTCGAGCGCGCTCTCACATTCAGGGCATATTGGCATGAATCCCTCCACCTCAAAAAAACGATCGTGGCTCCATCTGAATGACGCCACTCACAGGGAAAATGTTGTTGCCATTTTCCGTATTCGTCCACCGTATCCAAACCTTCCGGTCGGTTCCGCGGCGCCTTCGCTAGTTTTGAAGAGAATTGCCCTGGGCGTCAAGGGTTGTGCGCCACTCTTCTTCCATGAGGCATACTCGATAGTCATGATCGTTTCCCGTGCCGCCGCCTGCATTGTGCTGTCTACTGCCGTTTTCGCCGCCCAGGCGCAGTCGCGCGCTTCTTCTCCCGATGCCTCGCACCACGATCTGGATGCCATCGGCGCGCCGATCCATCCCATGCCAGCCGATCCGGCGATTGCGCACGCCATCGCCCAGGTCTCGCCCGCTCAGATTCAGCATACGATTGCCACGCTCGTCTCGTTCCACAATCGCAGCACTCTGTCCAGTCTGGACAGCGACCTGCCGGCCCATACCGGGGTCCTGGCTGCGGCCGACTGGATCGAGTCACAGTTCAAGGCCATCTCGGCGGCGTGCAACGGCTGCCTTCAGGTCCGGCGCGATTCCTTCATCCAGCCGCCGCTGACCGGGCCTAATCCTCGCGTCACGCAGCCAACGCCCTTGCACAACATCTACGCCATCCTGCGCGGCAGCGACCCCACACAGGCCTCGCGCATGATCCTGGTCACGGGTCACTACGATTCGCGCGACAGCACCAATGAGGACACGCACGGCGAGGCGCCGGGGGCCAACGACGACGCGAGCGGTACCGCAGTGAGTCTGGAGTGCGCTCGCGTGCTCTCCAAGCTCAAACTGCCGGGTACGCTTGTTTTTGTTGCTGTGGCCGGCGAAGAACAGGGCCTGCTGGGAAGCAAACACCTGGCGGACCTCGCAAAGAAAGAGGGCTGGCAGCTGGAAGGGGTTCTCAACAACGACATCGTCGGCGGCAATCACACCCCGGGAGACAAGTTTCAGGATTTCCATGCTGTGCGCGTCTTCTCGGAAAATGTTCCGGCCAACGCGCCGCCGGAGGAGATTCGCCGCATCCTGGCGCTGGGCTATGAGAGCGATTCGCCTTCGCGCGAACTTTCGCGCGCGATTGCCGATGTCGGTCGTACGTACACCGCCGCACCCCTGGTCGCGAGTCTCGATCCTGTCCTCGAATTCCGCCGCGACCGCTTCCTGCGCGGCGGCGACCACTCCTCGTTCAATCAGGACGGCTTCGCCGCTGTCCGGTTTACCGAATGGCGCGAAGACTTCGATCACCAGCACCAGAACGTGCGCGTTGAGAACGGCGTGCAGTACGGCGACCTGCTGAAATACGACAACTTCGACTACATCGCCCGCGTAGCGCGCCTCAATGCGGCGACGATGGCCGTGCTCGCCAGCGCGCCGCCCCCGCCCGTCAGCGTCCAGTATCCCCCGCCCCCGCGCGTCTTCACCATCGCCCTGAACAATACGGAGATCACCTGGGATCAGGCGCCGGAGACGCCGGCGGGCACGAAGTATGAAATTGTCTGGCGTCCGCTCGCCGCGCCGGACTGGACCCGCTCGATCCTCGCCGACAAGCTCGCCTCGGTCGCGGATGGAAAATTCTCAGCGACGGATGGCAAGTACACCATCACCATTCCGGTTTCGAAGGACAACGTCGTCTTCGGGGTTCGGGCGGTCGATGCAAAAGGACATCGCAGCCCGGCGGTGGTGCCGTGGCCTGCTCCGCGTCCGACACGGGCGGAGTAGCCTCTTTCTGTTTGCTGGAAATCCGAGTGGCCCATCTGATCGCCTGGTCCTGGAGCAGGTGCGGGCATCAGGCGCGGCGCGATTGGGAAGAATCCAGGGTTAGGACTAGAAGTCGCTGAAGGCGTACTGCGGGCTCAATCCCACTCCAACTGCGGCCTTCGGCTCGCTCGCGAGATCGAGCACCAGCCGCTCCAGCACCAGGCGCTTATCCGGCGGCTGCGAACGCAGCTCCAGATCGGCGCGCGCAATCAGGCGCAGCGCGCGCGTCAGCTCGCGCCGTGACTTGTAACGCCGGGCCTGGCGGATCACATCTTCGGCCGCAAACGGCGGCATGCGGAAACCCTGCCACAGCGCCTGCCAGATCGCTCGCGAGTCGCGCACGTTCTTTTCCAGAATCACCAGCATCTGCCGGAACGTTCGCGCCAGCATATAGAGATGGCCGATCGCTGAGTCCTCTCCGCCGTCGGAAGCATTCAGCAATCCGTGCAGCAGGCTCAGGGCTCGCGCACGATCCTTCGCTGAGATCGCATCGGTGAGCTCGTAGAGCGAGCGCTGTTTCGCAGCGAGCACCATCGTCTCCACGTCGCCGAGCGTGACC
>DASZYN010000288.1:0-4650 GCA_035545435.1 Acidobacteriaceae bacterium
AGCGGCCGCCACACCAGCCGATTAATCGTCACCACCATCAGCGCCATGATCATCGTCGCCGCCAGCAGCACGGCATAGTTCGCGTCACTGCTCGCCTGGCTGATCTGCGCGCCCAGGCCCAGCGTCGCCATCGTGTGCCCCTTCACCTCGAAGTACTCCGCCACAATCGACGCGTTCCATGCACCGCCCGATGCCGTAATCAGCCCGGTGATCAGAAATGGAAAAATGCCCGGAAGAATCACCGTCGTCCAGTTCTGCCAGTCTTCAAACCGGAACAGCCGCGCCACCTCGCGCAGCTCCGACGGAATCGCCTGCGCCCCCGCAATCACGTTGAACAGGATGTACCACTGCGCCGCCAGCAGCATCAGCACCACCGACCCTGCGCCCAGCCCGATCCCGATCTGCGTCAGCGCCACCAGGATCAGCGGGAACAGCGCCGTCGCCGGGAACGATGCCGCAATCTGCGCCAGCGGCTGCGCAATCTGCGAGAGCCGCGGATTGAAACCGATGGCCACGCCCACCGGAATCGTCCACAGCGAACCGATCACGAGCGCTGTATTGACCCGCAGGAAGGTCAGCCCCGCTCCCCCAAGCAATGCCAGCAACTCATGGAGATGAATCGCCTTCAGCAGCAGCATCGCATGGAACGCCGCGTATCCGATCGCCGCCAGCACCACCACATCCGCCACCGCATAGATCGCGAGGGTGTTTCTCTTTCGCCCCGTGGCCGCCGGCTTCGCTCTCCGCTGCCGCCGCGCCGCCTGCTCCATGTAGAAGCGCTCCGCCATCGGCTTGAACGTGGTTCGACGGAGGAGCCCAACCACGCTCGAGCTCCGCAGCGCGTCGAGCACCGGCGAGGTCACCCGGCTGCCGCTCTCCACGTTCTCGAATTTGAATTTGTCCGACCACGCGATCAGCGGCCGCCACAGCAGCTGGTCCGTGATCACAATGATCAGCACCATCGTGATCAGTCCCCATGCCATGGCTATCCAGTCGCCATGCTCCGCCGCCGTCTGCAAATACGATCCCAGCCCCGGCAGCCTGAAGTTTCGGCTCCCCACCGGAAACATCTCGCACACCATCAGAAAGAACCAGCCGCTGGCCACCGATACCATCGAGTTCCACACCAAACCGATCGCGCCAAACGGCAGCTCCAGTTGGAACAGCCGCTGCCAGCGCGAGAAGCGGTTGATCTCCGTCGCCTCCAGCAGCTCGCGCGGAATGCTCTTGAGCGACGTGTAAAAACTGAACGCCATGTTCCACACTTCGCCGGTAAAGATCAGCAGGATCGCGCCGAACTCAATGCCCAGCTGCCGCGACGGGAACAGCGACATCATCGCCAGCATCACCCCCGGCAGGAAGCTCAAAACCGGGATTGACTGCAGAATGTCCAGCGTCGCGATCATCAGCCCTTCCAGGCGCTTGTTGTACGCCGCCGTGTAACCGTAGCCCACAGCAAAGAGCAAACTCAGCCCGTAGGCGATGAAAATCCGTACCAGCGAATAGAACGCGTACAGCGGCAGATGCGACGGCGACCGGTAAATCTCCACCTCGGGAATCGCCGAGCTGAACCAGAACTTCGCGATCCACAGAATGGCGTAGAACCCCGCCAGCAGCGCCGCCGCTACGCTCAGGTCGAAAATGAATGGCCAGCTTCGCTCTCGGACGAAGGCACCCGAGAGCGTCAGACGCGGACGCAGCCACGCGCGAGTTTCCTCGCCGGGCCACTTCATCCTGCCTTCTCCCGGTGCTCGGTTTCCGGCTCGCTCACGGTCTCTGCCGGTTCGTCACCCTCATGCACGTGCATCGTGAACCGCCGCCGCGCGTCGTCCCAGTCGAACAGCTCCGCATACCGGCCCCAGTTGATCGCCGTCTCCAGCTGCCGCGAGCACTCGTCCTCGCTGAACTGCTCATCCATCATGTCGAGGAAAAATTCCTCCGATACCGAGTGGTCGCTCTTGTTGGCCAGGGCGCGGCTGATCTGCCGCAACAGCAACACGTGATTCAGCGCCGCCTGCCGGAACAGCTCCTTCTGCTTCAGAATTTCCGACTCGGCGTACTCCCGCCCCTCCGGCGTGATCGCCGCGTCGCCTTCCTCCACCTTCAGGAAGCCCAGCAGCTGGGCCGCTTCCACGATCGGGAACAGATCGTCAATCTCGAAAGCCAGTTCGTCGGCCAGGCGGTAAATATCCGTCCTGCCGTTGAAGTCGATGATGATCTCCAGCAAGCCGGCAATCCCGCCCGGCCGCGCATGCGGCAGCATCTCGTAGCGCATCTGCCGCTGGTCCCGCACCCGCCGCCCATCGGCCAGTACCGGCACCTCGGTCGGTGTCACATCCGGCCGCGTCAGCACCTTGTAGATGTAATCCACCAGCGCCGTAAAGGCCTGCGTCTTGCGGTCGCGCGGCTGCGCCAGTTGCACCTTGAAATCCGTTCGCACATGCCCCGGATTCCGCCCCAGCACGATAATCCGATCGGCCAGCAAAACCGCTTCTTCAATGTTGTGCGTCACCAGAAAGATCGACTGCGTCGGAATCGTCTTCTTCTGCCATAGCTCCAGCAGTTCGCTGCGCAGGTTCTCCGCCGTCAGCACATCCAGCGCCGAAAACGGCTCGTCCATGAACAGCACTTCCGGCTCCACCACCAGGGCTCGCGCAAACCCCACACGCTGCCGCATCCCGCCCGACAGCTCCTTCGGATATGCCGCCTCAAAACCGTCCAGACCGACGGTGTCCAGAATCTTCAGACTCCGCCGGTGACGCTGGTGCGCCTCCATCCCCCGCGCCTTCAGCGGCGCTTCCACGTTCTCCAGCACCGTCAGCCACGGAAACAGCGCGAAGCTCTGGAAAACGATCGAGACGTTAACCTCGGTCGTTGCCAGGTCCTTCCCGTGCCAAAGCACATGCCCGGCCGAAGGCCGCGACAGCCCCGACAGCACGCGCAGCAAAGTCGATTTACCCGACCCCGATGGCCCCAGCAGGGCGACGATCTCGCCCGGATAAATCGCCAGATCGGTCGCCGCAATCACCTGAATGCGCGCGTCCCGCGACTGCGCGTAGTACTTCTCCACCTGCCGTGCCTGGATGATGGGATCGGTCATGAAAGTCAGGCCAGTTACTCCCGCGAATTCCGGGATTTTCGCTTAGCATAGTGGGTCGAACGAAAGGTTTCCGTTAAGATTTCTCAGTCTGAAACTTGTTGAGCGGGAACTGCCCAGGCGAAGGCATCTCCCGAGAAAAGCGTATCATCATAGCTGCAGGTTATCCCGCCTCGACTGCCCCAGGAGTCTGCGCGGCGATTCTGCAGTTCCCATATTCATTCTTTTGGACCTCAAGGAAGCGGTAAGAGACGAATGTCCGAACAGCAGGCGAAACCCAAAGTCCTCGTCGCGGACGACGAGCGCGTGATTGCCGATACCCTTGCCATCATTCTTAACCAGGCTGGATTCGAGGCCACCGCCGTCTACAGCGGCGAGAAGGCCGTCGAGATGGCTGAGATTCTCAAGCCCGACATGCTCATCAGCGACGTCATCATGACCGACCTGAACGGCATCGACGCCGCCATTCAGATTCGTGCCATGCTCCCCGGCTGTAAGATTCTTCTCTTCTCCGGCCAGGCGGCTACCGCCGATCTGCTCGACCGCGTGCGTACCCAGGGCCACGAGTTCGAGATCCTCGCCAAACCCGTTCATCCCCAGGATCTGCTCGCCCGCCTGCGCAGCTGAATTCTCCGCGAAAAAGAGAGCACCGTGCCGACACCCGGTGCCTCCTTCGCGGCTACCTATTCTCTATCCCCTGTTCCCTATTCCCTGCTTTTCGGATACCACGTGATCTGCGCTGCGGCCGTCGTGTCGCTTTGCGAACCGGTCTTATAGACAGGAGCCTTCCAGCTCTCGTGCTGGACCACGCCTTTTATCTCGATGCCAGGCCCAATCCGCTTCACCACCGAGCCGGCAAAGTCATTCTGCGTCGTCCCCCCCGGGATAAATCGCGCCGAGGCCTTCGCGTTCCGATACATGAACTGAATATTTTCATTGCCTGACAGATGCCAGGTCAGCCACGCCTGCCCGCCCTTGCCCTCGCGCCCCACCCAATCCGGCAGAAATCCCTTGTTCGTCGCACCCTGCTTCTGCACCGTCTCGACGTACAGAAACTGTCCCTGATCGATGGGCGAGCCATTGGGACTCGCATGGCTCGCAGGTTCGGTGTTCGCACCCTCCAGCCGCAAATCCAGCTGGTGCAGATAGGGAAACTGCGCCAGGTAAATCCCCGGGTGCACTCCCGCTCGCCGCGGCGCCGAGATGGGGCTCACATCGTCGTGCACGAAAGAATCCGAATACAGCGTGATCCATTTCTGCAGATGCGGCAGCCTCCATTCAAAATCGAAGTTGCCAAAACGCGCGCCCGGATCGCTGCGTGAGAACTTCTCCGCCTCCGTCACGTTCTGAAAACTGAAAAAGCTCTTCAGGAACGTGTGCAGCGTGATCGGCTCGTGTCCCTTGCCTCCCCACACCACCATCCTGCTGAAGCCGAACTCCAGATCGCGATACGGCTTGAAGCTGACCTTCTCAACATGCACCCACGGATCGTTGGGATAGGTGTGCCCCTTCAGGCTTCCGATGTAGAAGTCATAGCGAAAGGGTCCCGTCAG
>DASZYN010000289.1:0-2115 GCA_035545435.1 Acidobacteriaceae bacterium
AATCAGGCCGCCATTCTGGCGGATCATTACCGGAATCACATGCCGGCTCGCCCAGTACATGGCTTTTACATTGGCGTTCATCACCGAGTCCCACTCCTCGGGAGTGTGCTCATGAATCGCTTTCACCACGCTTTTGGCGGCGTTGCTCACCAGCACATCCAGGCGTCCCCAGCGCTCCAGTGCTGCCTGAGTGAACTCGATGGCCGTGGATTCCTCCGCGACATCCCCGCGGACGATGTGCAGCCGATCTCCAAATTCCTTCTGGCAGGCAATCAACTCCTCAGGAATCTGCGCTCGCCGAAACACGGCGACGACGCCGGTCGCCCCGCATTCGAGATAACGGCGGGTTACCGCCAGTCCGATGTCGGAAGAAGCCCCGGTCACAACAGCGGTCTTGTTGGCGAGAGTGATCTGCATGAGACGGACCTCGTGATCGCAAGAGCGAAGGGAACCTTGCGTTGTCGCTATAGATCATAAATAAACGCTTGAACGTGTCAACGGGTTTCGGGCTGACGCCCCAAGCTGTCACCTGCCTCACGCCTACAACGCGAACTGAGTTTGACCTGGGAATGGCCCGGGTTATGACGGCTCTGGCATCGCGCAAATGAGACGCGGCATGTGCGGCAGGTTGTTGAACGCGTGAGCAGGGGATGCGAAGTGTCGATGGAAGGGCGTTGACTAAACGCTCATGTAGACCTCGGACAACTCTGCTTCACTCAATCCGAGCTGGTACTGAGCGTTCCAGTACTGCACCGTGTGACGGATGAAAGCCTGGCGCGCGAGATTCTTGTCACGCGTGCGTAATCCCTGCAGAATTCCCAGGTGCTGCTGCACCGAAGCCAGGCTCTCATCGAGCGCCCTGGGATTGTTGGTCCAGCGGCCGACCACGGAGAAGATGAACAGGCGAAATGTGACCGTCTCCAGCGTGTGCCGCAGAAAATCGTTGCCCGCGAGATCCCAGATCTTCCGGTGGAAAGAGACATCGCAGTCGTGGAACTGCTTCACATTCATCTTGTTGCTGTTACTGCTGGCCATCGTCGTCACCAGCCGCGTCAGCTCTTCATCGGCTTCGTCGGTGAAGTTCTCGGCCGCCTTTCCCACCGCGATCGCTTCCAGCGGAATGCGTACTTCCTGGATCAGCCGGTAGTCCTCCGGACTGAGCTGGGCAACGTAGGTCCCGCGCTGCGGAAGTTTGCGCAGCAGCCCCTGGTGCTCCAGCTCGTGAAGGGCTTCCCGGAGTGTTGGCTGTCCGATGCCAAGCCGCGCGGCCCACTTCTGTTCCACGATCCGGTCGCCGCCGGCCAGTTCTCCGGAGATGATCGATTCCCGGATTGCCTGTGCCGCCGCTTGCGGGGCGGTCTGCAAATTGAGAGCTATCGGATTCTTTCGACCAAACCGGTCATCCATGCAGAAGATCCTGAGTTCGGCGCATGATGATCTTTATTAAAGGATAGAGCCGGGTTTCAAGCAAGCTCGCGCACGCTTCTCCTGATCCACCCCCGCAGCGGCAGCTGTAAATGAGACCTCTCGCGGACACGAACGAGTAGTACCTACCTTGACGATTTGTCAATCTATAATATATAACGCCTTCTGGAGTTCGACTATGAATTTCAGTGCCCTGAATCGTCGTGATTTTCTGCGCACGCTCGCCGCCACCGGAATTGCCTCGGCCGCCGGTACGATTTCGGCTGAGACGCAGGCCGGATCGGCGACGGGATCCGCGAACCTCGCTTCAAACACCGCCGAATCAATGGCTCTGCACCGGCTCAATCCCCTTACCCTTGCCCAGGTTGTTGTGGATGATGAGTTCTGGTCGCCGAAACGGCGGGTTTGGCAGCAGGTCACCATCCGCGATTGCTTTCGCAAGTTCGAAAACTACCAGACCGGAACCCTGAATAATTTTGATCGCGTCAAGGCAGGAGAACGCGGCCATCACGCCGGCGATCCGTGGTGGGACGGTTTGATTTACGAGATGATCCGGGGCTCGGCGGACTTCATGCTCAGTCATCCCGACCCGGAACTGGAAGCGCAGATCGACGGATATATCGAGAGGATCGCAGCAGCCCAGGCCATCCGGCCTGACGGCTACATCAACACCTACACCCAACTCGCGGA
>DASZYN010000290.1:0-3587 GCA_035545435.1 Acidobacteriaceae bacterium
TCCGCGCCTGGAACCTTCAGTTCGATCCAGCGCTGCTTCTCGTTGAACGGCTGGTCCGTCGTTACCTTCAGTCCTACCGCCTCGGTCCAGAACTTCAATGCGCGATCCTGGTCGGTGACCGGAACGCCCACGAATTTGATGCCTTTGATCATGTTTTTCTCCTCTCGATTTCCGGAGCATAACGACAGCGAGAAAGGGGCGCAATCGTCCAGGGATTGCTATAGTAACGAGTGATATAGAGAGGCCCCCGGTGGACGACTACGTCGTTGAAGTGCTGATGCGGGACCTGGTCGGACACGACCGCAGGCCGGTCAGCTTCCTGGTTTATCTGTGGCTGTCTGCCGCTCAGGCACGAGCGGGCAGAGAAGTTCAGATCAGCTTCCAGGAGATGGCCGAGTCCGTCGGCGTCTCGAAGAGCGCAGCCCAGGCGGCCGTTCGCTGGCTGATCCGGCGCAAACTGCTCGCGGCGAGCAAGAGCAGCGCCACTGCAGTTCCCCGTTACAAAGTACTGACGCCGTGGAAAGACAGCGCGCGGCGGGTGCGTGGATGATAGTCTGGCGGCGAATGAAACGAGAGCGTGGCAGGTGGGCAATGGTGTGCGGAGCTGCGCTGGCGTTTGGCGCGCTGGTCACCGGCTGCCAGTCGCCATGGATTGCCTGCACGGTTGTTAACCATCAAAGTGCACCGGTTTTTCTTGTCGAGGTGAACTATCCTGGCGGCTCGTTCGGAGTCCAGACCATTGCACCCGGCGGAACGTTTCGTTACCGGTTCCACTCCCTGAGCACCGATATGGTGAGCGTCGATTTCACCGATGCAGCCCATAAGAGTCACACGGTGAAAGGTCCCCGTTTGCTACAGCGGCAGGAAGGCACCCTGCAGATCGAAATTGAGCCTGATAACAAGGTCAGCTGGACGCCGGTCCTCAAGAATGCGCCGTGATTCCGGCTCACGCTCAGCGGCTCGATAGCTGAATCCAGTTGCCGTCCGGGTCCTTGCCATCGCAGAGAACGAACGTTCCGGCATCGCGAACTTTGCCGAACCTGGCACCGCGCGCCACAAGCTTGTCGCGCACGGCCGTGACATCGGTCGAATAAAACGCGATCTTTGGGCCTTTTCGTCCCGGCGATGCCGGACCCGAATGCAGCGCGATGCGCAAGGATCCTGCCGCGAACTCCCGCCAACCCTTTTCGTCTGTGACTCGCTTCAGGCCGAGCACTTCCCCGTAGAAACGGCTCATCGCTTCCATCTGTGCGGTGAACAGGATAATTCGTGCCACTTTCATGCGGCGCTTCTCCGTTAACCAATTGCTGTGGATTTTTTAAGCGTACAGGATCGATGTTTCTGGCACACTAGACGGATTGTCTCAACTGCAACTTTTCTTCATCGGGAGGGCACAGGCCTTGATTCGTGTAGAAAACCTGACCAAAACCTTTGGCGATTTCACCGCAGTCAAAGACATCACCTTCGAGGTGGAGTCCGGGGAGATTTTCGCGTTCCTCGGACCGAACGGCGCGGGCAAAACGACCACCATCAAGATGCTGACGACTTTGCTGCGTCCGACCGCCGGCCGCATTCACCTCGACGGCTTCGATCCCTGGGTGAAGCAGCGTGAAGCCCGGCAGCGGTTCGGCATCGTGTTTCAGGATCCCAGCCTCGATGGGGAGCAGACCGCTTACGAAAACATGGAACTGCACGGCATCCTCTACCACGTGCCGCACAAGGTGCGTGTGGAGCGGATCGAGCAGTTGCTGAAGCTGTTCGAGTTGTGGGAACGGCGCAAGGATCTGGTGAAGACCTTCTCCGGAGGCATGAAGCGGCGGCTGGAGATCGCGCGCGGTTTCCTGCACACGCCGAAGATTCTCTTTCTTGACGAACCAACGCTGGGGCTGGATCCGCAGAGCCGCAACCAGCTTTGGACCCACGTGAAGGGGCTGAACGAGAAGGAGAAAACGACGGTCTTCCTCACCACCCATTACATGGATGAGGCGGACCGCGTGGCGCATCGCATCGCGGTGATGGATCACGGCGCTATCGTGGCGATTGGAACCTCGGCGGAGCTGAAGGCGAAGACCAGCACCGACTCGCTGGAAAATGCGTTTCTGGCGCTGACCGGAACATCGATCCGCGACGAAGCCGCGAACTCAACGGACCAGATGCGGCGGTTTGCGCAGATGTGGCAACGGCGATAACGGCGCGGTCGAGGGAGGCCGCGAAGGAGAGATCATGGGCGCGATTTACATCATGTGGCTGCGCGAGCTGAAGCGATATTTTCGCTCCAAAGCGCAAATTGTCGTATCGCTGGGCCAGCCGACGCTTTATCTGCTGGCCCTGGGATTTGGCCTGGGGCCGGTCTTCGCGAAAGCGGGCGCCGGCAACTACATCCAGTTCATCGCACCGGGAGTGATCGGCATGACGGTGCTCTTCAGTTCCGTTTTTTCCGGTATGGCGATGCTCTGGGACCGCCAGTTCGGATTCCTGAAGGAAACGCTGGTGGCGCCGGTACCCCGCATCCAGATCATCTTCGGCCGCACACTGGGGGGCGCGACGGTAGCCAGCCTGCAGGGTCTGCTGATGCTCATCGTGTGCCTGATCGCGGGCTTCAGGCCTGTTCACGCCAGTGGCGGCGGCTACAACTGGCTCGCCCTGCCTCTGGCTGGAATCTTCATCGGCATGATCGCCATCGTCTTTGCTGCTCTGGGCGCTTCGTTCGGATCGACCATCAAGGACATGCAGGGATTCCAGATGCTGATGAACTTCCTGGTCATGCCGCTGTTCTTCCTGTCGGGCGCTCTGTTTCCTCTCACCAGCCTGGGGAAGATTCTCAGCTGGATCACCCGCATTGACCCGCTGACCTATGGCATCGATGGCCTCCGGGGCGTCCTGATCGGCAACTGGCAGTTCGGCTTCAACTGGCAACTCAATTTCATGCTCGATTTTTGCCTTCTGGCCGCTCTGGCCGCCATTTTTCTAAGCACCAGCGCCTGGTTTTTCTCGCGGATCGAGGTGTAACGAAGCAGGTTCTGGCTAGGGCCGTGCAACCCCACACCAGATTCCTGCTTCTGCTAACGTGATAGTCAGACGATGATAAGTCTCCTTTCCGTACTGCTTCTTTTTCAGGACACCAATCCCGTCGCGCCTCCGGTCAACAACGGCAGCGCGATCGTGGAGATGATCCAGCAAAGCGGCCCGATCGCCATGACGGTGCTGATTGTGCTGCTGCTGGGCAGCTTCTTCTCCTGGGCGATCATCCTGGGCAAGTGGGCGTCGTTTCGTCGCGCACGTGCGCAGAGCCAGCGTTTTCTCCGCGCCTTCCGCAAGGCCAATCGCCTGCAGGAAATCGCGACCGTGAGCGAACAGTTCAAGCCCAGCCCGCTGGTCAATGTTTTCGACGAGGTTTACGAGACGTACCGGCGGCAGACGGGTGGATTTGGTCCTCCGCGCAACATCACCGCTCTCGAGCGCGCCGGGCAAACGGCCGCCAGTGAATCCCTTACCGCCATGGAGCAGCGGCTCACCTGGCTTGCGAGCATCGGCGCCATTGCACCGTTTGTCGGACTCTTCGGCACCATCATGGGTATCGTGGACGC
>DASZYN010000291.1:0-5259 GCA_035545435.1 Acidobacteriaceae bacterium
GTACGACGCGGGATTTCGCGAGGCGCGCTCGGCGGTGGACGCGGAGCCGGTGTTGCAGGGGGCGAAAGAATTTGCGAGCGTCGCCGAAGCCGTCGCCGATTGCACGCTGGTGGTGGGAACCGCGGAGGGCAGCGGACGCAAAACGGAAGAGCCGCTGGAGCGGCTGGAGGCGGTTGGAGCGGCGATGCTGGAGGCACTGCGTGATGGAGCGAGGGTGGCGGTGCTGTTCGGTTCGGAGAAGACGGGGTTATCGAATCAGAATCTGAGTTATTGCCAGCGGGTGTTGCGGATTCCGACTGAGGCACAGCAACCGTCGATGAACCTGGGGCAGGCTGTGGCCGTGGTGTTGTATGAGCTGATCCGGGAAGGCGAGACGTTCTCAGCGCGAGAAGAAACGAGGCTGGCGAGTGCAGGAGATCGGGAGCGGCTGGTGGAATTGCTGGTGGAGGCGCTGGAGCGCAGCAGGAGCGGCGGCCAGCCATCGGGACCGACTACGGAAGAAAGGGTGCGCCGGTTGCTGCGGACCATGGCGCTGACGGAGCCGGATGCGCAGGGGCTGATGGGGATCGTACGGCAAATCTTGTGGAAGCTAAGGGGCGAGGAGACTACATCCGGTTGAAGTCGCGGAACAGGATCATGCAGCCGGTGAGGCCGAGCAGGAAATAGGAGATGCGATTCGCGGCGAGGACGGCGGGCTTGATGTCGCCTTCGTAGCGGAGGAGATCGTACCACTCGAAGACCCAGGTCTTGAGGAAGCGGGTGAAGAGGTAGGAGGGGACGAGGAGGACGATGAAGACGCCGAGAATGACGTAGCCTTCGCCGTGCATGCCGGACCAGTCGGGATTCAGTTTCTGGGTAACCCAGACGGGAACGAACTGCGCGCTGGTGAAAACGCCTGCCATGCCGGCGGGAAACGCCGCCCAGGAATTGAGAATCGCGTAAAGTCCCCAGGCGATGGGGAAGCCGAGACCGGTGGTGGCGGTGTTGACGGTAACGATGGCGACGATGGTGCGGCGAAAGCGGGTCTTGAGGCGGGCCTGCAGGTAGATGAACTCGATGATGATGACGAGGAGGAGGAAGAAGAGCATGGTGCCATGCGTGACGGGGAGCATGGCGATGCCGGCGTCGGCACGGGCAGTGGACGGAAAACAGGCGAGGGCAACTGCAGCCGTTGAAGCTGCGGCAACGCGGCGCCTGGTTTTCGGTACCATTGCCGGGATGATAGCAACGGGTTTCAGGGGGAGGAAATTGCACCTGGGTGTCAGTAATCGTGTTGTTACGGGGTGCGTGGCCGGTGTGCTGGCTGCGGTGACAGGGCTCGGGGCGGCGGGGCAGGACCGGCGGGGAGCGGCCGATCGGGACTGGCCGGCGTACAACGGCGGGGTGGATGGGGATCATTATTCGCCGCTGACCCAGATCAACCGGGCGAATGTGGGGCAGCTGAAGGTCGCCTGGCAGTTCGATACCGGGGAGAAGGGGAATCTGCAGACGAATCCGCTGGTGGTGGGGGGCGTGCTGTATGCGTGCACGTTCTCGGGAAAAGTGGTGGCGCTGGATGCGGCGACGGGGCATTTGCTGTGGAGCTTTGACTCCAGCGTGGAGAACCGGGACGAGACGATCGGGGGCGCATCGCAGCCGTCGCGAGGAGTGGCGTACTGGACAGATGGGAAGAGCGAGCGGATTTTCGCGGGGGTGATGAATTATCTGTACGCGGTGGACGCGAAGACGGGGAAGGCGATCGCGGACTTTGGGGAGGGCGGGCGCGTGGATCTGCGGAAAGGACTGCGTGCGGATCTGGACGCGAAGTATGAGCAGCAGTCGATTGCGCTGACGACGCCGGGCGTGGTCTACAAGGATCTGATCATTGTGGGTGGGCGCAATCCGGAGGCGCATCCCGCGCCGCCGGGGGATATTCGCGCGTATGACGTGCGGACCGGCGCGCTGCGGTGGAGCTTTCACACGATTCCGCATCCAGGGGAGTTTGGGTACGACACGTGGCCGGCGGATGCGTGGAAGGATGCGGGCGCGGCAAACAACTGGTCGGGGATGACGCTGGATCGCGAGCGCGGGATTGTTTACGTGCCGACGGGGTCGGCGGCGTTCGATTTTTATGGAGGCGACCGGATCGGGAACGATCTGTTTGCGAACACGCTGCTGGCGCTCGATGCGAATACGGGCAAGCGGCTGTGGCATTTTCAGGGCGTGCATCACGATATCTGGGATCGGGATTTTCCTGCGCCGCCGGCACTGGTGACGGTGACGCGCGGGGGCAAGCGCGTGGATGCGGTGGCGCAGACGACGAAGCAGGGAGTGGTGTACGTCTTCGATCGGATGACGGGGGAGCCGCTGTTCCCGATCGAGGAGAAGGGGTATCCGGCGAGCGAGGTACCGGGAGAGAAGGCGTCGGCGACACAGCCGATGCCAACGGAGCCAGCGCCGTTCGCGCGGCAGAAGCTGACCGCCGACATGCTGACGACGCGCACGCCGGAGGCGCATGCGTGGGCGGCGAAGGAATTTGCGACGTTCCGGAGTGAGGGGCCGTTCATTCCGATGGGCGTGGACAGGCAGACAGTGGTCTTTCCTGGGTTCGATGGCGGGGCGGAGTGGGGCGGGCCTGGGGTGGATCCAAAGACGGGCGTGCTGTATGTGAACGCGAACGAAATGGCGAATACGGGCGGGCTGACGGTGCAGGATCCGAACGCGAAAGCCGGTGCGAAGACGTATCAGGCGCAGTGCACGATGTGTCACGGGGCGAATCGAGCGGGATCGCCACCGGCATTTCCGTCGCTGGTGGGGGTGAGCGAGCGGCTGAAGGATGAGCAGATCGCAGCGGTGATCACGCATGGGCGAGGGCGCATGCCGGGGCAGCCGAATCTGGACAACGCCAAGGTGACGGAACTGGTGGCGTATTTGAAGACGGCCGTCGAGGAGCCGAAACCGGCGGAGCATGTGCCGGGAGAGAAGATGGGCGGCGGACCGGCGATGCAATGGGCGTTCACGGGGTACAAGAAGTTTCTCGATCCGGATGGCTATCCGGCGATTGCGCCGCCGTGGGGAACGCTGAGCGCGATCGATCTGAATACGGGGAAATATTTGTGGAAGATTCCGCTGGGTGAGTATCCGGCGCTGGCAGCACAGGGAATGAAGGACACGGGCTCGGAAAATTATGGTGGGCCGGTGGTGACGGCAGGGGGCCTGGTGTTTATTGGGGCGACGTCGTACGATCGCAAATTTCGTGCGTTCGACAGCGCCACGGGAAAGCTGTTGTGGGAGACGACGCTGCCGTTTTCGGCCGGCGCGACGCCGGCAACCTACTCGGTGGACGGAAAGCAGTTTGTGGTGATCGCGGCGAGCGGCGGGCGGGATCCGAGGGGACCGGTGGGCGGAGTGTATGTGGCGTTCTCGCTGCCATGATGCGGCCAGGGCTGTCGAATGCAGGAAGCGGGAGTTGCGCCAACTGGGTTCTGTTCGCGTGGCATCCTAGTGAAGAGTGTCCATGCTGTTGATGCCCGCGGGGACCATCCTGAATTACGGAGCCGGTATGCAATTTTTAAGGTTTTCTTTAAGGTCGCGGGGGCTTGTTGCCGCCGCAGCGATCACGCTTTTCGCCTCGTCGTGCGCTCTGCGCGCACAGGAACCAGCCTCAACGAAGAATCAGACGGCGAGTTCAGACTCGCATCTGGTGAGTCCTTCGCAACTCGACAGTCAGGTTCAGACATCGACGGCGACCCGGCATCAGCAGGTGGAAGGGCTGACGCGGTTTCTGTCCACGCCGCAGGCCGAGAAGGCGATGAAGGACGCAAAGATCGATCCGGCGCAGGTGAAGACGGCGATTCCGACGCTGTCGGATGCAGAGCTGGCGCAACTTTCGGCGCGTGCCGATAAGGCGCAGCACGACTTTGCAGCCGGCGGACTGTCGACGCTGGCACTGGCGCTGATCATCATCGCTGTAGTTCTGATCATTCTTCTGGCGGCGTATCACTGAAGACAGATCGCAGGGCTCAGGTCACAGAGCGCAGGAAGAGCTGCCGCGCTTCGCGCGATACCCACATCCCCGACGAGAGGGATGTGGGGTACCGAGGATTGAGGCTGTGAGTCGCATCGTCGTTTTGCTTTGCGTGATTGCGGCTGCGTCCTTCTCGCAGGCGCAGGTGCAATCCGCACCGGGGATTTGGATCGATGTGCCGTTTGTGCATCAGCCCCGTGAGGGGTGCGGGGCCGCGTCGCTGTCGATGGTGATGCAGTATTGGGCGCGGCAGCAGGGGCACGCGGCGGGAGCGGACAGCGATGTTGCGGCGATCCAGCGCGAACTCTATGCGCGGTCGGAGCATGGGATTCGTGCGTCGTCGATGGAGAAGTATCTGCGGGCGCATGGGTTTGAGGTGTTTGCGCTGAGCGGGCGTTGGAACGATCTGGAGACGCAGCTGAGGAAAGGCCGGCCGCTGATTGTGGCGCTGCGGCCCGCGGGACAGAGGGAGCTGCATTATGTTGTGGTGGACGGGGTGGATGCGGAACGCGGGCTGGTGATGATGAACGATCCGGCGGAGCGGAAGCTGTTGTCTCAGGAGCGTGCGGGATTCGAGAAAGACTGGAAAGCGACGGAAGACTGGATGCTGCTTGCTGTGCCCGCTTCTGCACGCTGATTGTCGTTGTGGTGCTGGCCTGTGCGGGCGTGGGCGCGCAGTGTTCACCGGCGCCGGGGCCGGATGAGGCTCGGGTCGAACAACTCTATCAACAGAAGAACTGGGCGGAGGTAGTGCGTGTGGCGGGAGCGTTGCACGCGCGGAGCGCCGATGTTCAGTTCGACTACGGCATGGCGCTGGCGCATCTTGGGCGGCTGGCGGAGTCGCGTACGGAGCTGGTTGCAGGGGCGCAGGCGTGTCCGGGACAAGAGCGGTTTCCGGTTGAGCTGGGTGGGGTGGCGTTCGAGCAGAAGAAGTATGCCGAAGCAGCGCACTGGCTACGGCGCGGATTGCGGATCGATCCGGCGGACGCTTATGCGAACAACTTTTTGGGGACGGTGTATTTTCTGTCGGGGAATCTGGAGGCCGCGCTCCGGTACTGGAATCGGGTGGGGAAGCCGGAGATTGCGGGGCTGGATTTCGATCCGCATCTGAAGGTTCACAGGTTGCTGTTGGATCGGTCGTTTGCGTTTTCGCCGGCGGCGGTGCTGCGGGAGCCGCAACTGATCACGACGGAGAGCCGGCTGGAGGGGCTGGGGATTTTTCCTGGATACAACCTGCATCTGGACGCGCGGCC
>DASZYN010000292.1:0-5916 GCA_035545435.1 Acidobacteriaceae bacterium
TCTGATCTATTTGCTGCGCGAAGGGTATGAAGTCTATGCCGCGGACGCCGACCCCCAGGCAGTGGACAAGGTGCGCAGTATGGCGCGCCAGTTGGCTCCGCCTCTGCCGGCGTCAAATTTTCGCGTTGAAGCGGTGGAGCACCTGTCGTTCGACGATGGCTGCGCCGACGTCGTCATCAGCAGCGCAGTCCTCCACTTCGCACGGGACGACGCGCACTTCGAGTCCATGCTTCTCGGTTCGTGGCAAGTGCTGAAACCCGGTGGCCTCTTCTTCTGCCGGCTCGCATCCTCAATCGGGATCGAGGACCAGGTGGAACGAATCGAAGGGCGGCGCTACAAACTACCCGACGGTTCGACTCGGTATCTGGCCGACGAAGGAATGCTTCGCTCCTGGACCGAGCGACTGGGCGAACTCGCCGACCCTCTCAAAACGACGGTCGTCCAGAATCAACGCTCGATGACTACGTGGGTCATCCGAAAGAGCCCGTAACTAATTTTCGATAACAAGCCGGATTCTCTGGCCAGTGCCCAGCTGCTTATCGACATTTTGGGATTGCAGAATTTCCTAAATCATGGCATCTTGTAACAGCACTCTGAAGAAAGGACGCCCGAATGGCGGTTCTCGACAATAAATCGCGCAACCGGCAGTATCGGCCGACTTATCGGCTGACCTGCGGGGCGTCGCTTCGTCCGCGTTAACGCGGCTCTTCGACTACCCCGCATAACTTAGATCGCTCACGTCGCAGCACTCGTGCGCACTGCCGCACCAGCTTCTGCTGCCTCGCGGAATCTCTTTCGCGGTTCTTCTGACTCGCGGTGGGATTCTTCGCCGCAGTGCGTCCTGTGAAGGGAGAAGGCTATGTTGAACGCGCCCGGAGTAGTTTTGATCGACCCGAAGTATCCCCACAACGTGGGGGCTGCGATTCGTGCGTGTTCCTGCTTCGGCGTGGATGCGCTCGTGTGGACAGGCTCACGGATTCAGCTATCGCAGTATGAGCGTTTGCCACGCGAAGAGCGGATGAAGGGGTACACGCGAGTGCACTTTCTCAACCATCAGCGCCCGTTCGAGTTGTTTGGCGACTGCACACCCGTTTGCGTTGAGGTGTACGAGAACAGCGAACCGCTCACGCTCTTCGAGCATCCGGAGAACGCCGTGTACATCTTCGGACCGGAGGACGGGAGCGTTCCCCAGGTGATCCGGCGTCTATGCCACCGGTTCGTGCACATCCCTGCGCACTTCTGCCTGAACCTCAGCGCAGCGGTCAATGTTCTCCTGGTTCATCGGCTGATGACACGACAACTCGCAGGTAAGGAGCCGTTGCTGCCACTCAGGGAAATGTTGCACGAGGTCCGCGGCGATGTGCCGACACCGGCGATGGATGCAGTGGGATGGGACGGTAAATGACAACACCATAACCTCCGGCTGTGAGCCGGTTAGAAAGCAATGCAATGCCAGCGTTTTTGAAGCACATTCTGGATGGTCAGAACCAATTTGCTTCCGGCGGCCTGCTGCTCATGATCCTCGGCAGCATCGGGGTCTTTCTGCGTTCTCTGCCGCAGCGCCTCTGGTGGTGGCTCGAGGCGCAGATGACGATGATGGTCACCGTCAAGGATGACGACGACGCGTTTGACTGGGTGAAGGAGTGGTTTCTCGAGCAGGCGTTCCTGAGGCGCGTTCGTCGTGTCGATCTGGACACGACTCTTCGCGGAGCCGAGCTTGCGCTGATTCCTGCCCCTGGCCGGCACTGGTTCTGGCGAGCCGGTCGCCCGTTCTGGGTGTGGTTCTATCGCAGCACGGAAAGCAAGGGCACGAGCCAGAGACGCATGGAGTCACTGACGTTTCAGACCATCGGTCGCGATCAGAAGTTTCTCAAGGCATTTGTCGACGAGGTCGTCGCCTGCCATCGCCGCAAGCGCAGGTCGGCATCGTATCTCTATCTCTACGATGATGGGTGGGACTACGTCGCGGCCTATTCGCCGCGTTCGCTCGACTCCGTGCTGCTGAAGCCCGGTGAGAAGGAGCATCTGATGGAGGACCTGAAGCGTTTCCGAGCCTCACGCAGCCGCTACGCGCGGCTCGGCGTGCCCTACCATCGTGGGTATCTTCTCTATGGTCCGCCGGGCACTGGCAAGACCTCGCTGGTCTCGGCGATTGGGGCGAGGTTCGGTATGTCGATCTACGTCGTCAATCTGACGGAGATGAATGATCGCACACTGAAAGGCGCGATGAATTCGGTTCCGGAGAACTCCATCATACTGTTCGAAGATATTGACTGCATGAAGGCGAGCAATCGCCGGCCGGAACTGTCGCCGCCGGCAGCCTCACTGAGCGGGACCACAATGCGAGACGGCAACAATGCGCCGGATCGCGGCGGCGTCACACTATCTGGGCTGCTGAACGTGCTCGACGGCTTCCACGCTCCGTCGAACGTCGCCTTCGTGATGACGACGAATGCCGTCGAGGCTCTGGATCCTGCGCTGTTGCGGCCTGGACGCATCGATTACAAGCTCTATCTTGGCGAAGCCTCCGACTCGCAGAAGTATGAGCTCTATCGGCGCTTCTTTCCCGAAGCTACGGATTTTGAGGCCAGGGAGTTTGTAGAAGCCCACGCTGTCGAGACGATGGCTGAATTCCAGGGTCTGCTGCTGGCCCTGGAACAGGAGACGGAGCCCGCAGAACTGTGCAGCTAATCCGATTCTGAATCTCGCAATAGCAAAATAGCGGTGGCCCGGATCTGAACAATGTCATTCGCGGTTGCTCATTCTGCAATGGTTCCGACGAGTCTGGGCTAGCCGGACCAACGGGCAACGCCATGCATCAGTCAACACCCCTAAGAACTTAGGCCATAAATACTACTGTATAAATTATTGATTTTGTTGGTGCCCGGAGGGGGACTTGAACCCCCACAACCCTTGCGGGTCTGCGGATTTTAAGTCCGCTGCGTCTGCCGATTTCGCCATCCGGGCCCTTGTTTCATCTTCGTTCGCTATCCCAATGCTGCGGCCGATTGCGCGTGAGCTGCGAGCCCGGCGGCTGGCGACCGGGTCAGGGTGAGCACGGTGATATCGTCCGCCTGTCCATATCGTAGCGCCGCTTCGGCGATGGCATCGGCGGGCTGGGCGCTGATGGCCTGGGTTCGCTCGAAGCCGAAGAGCTCGCCGCGGGGATTGCGGGCCTCGACCACTCCGTCGGAGAGCAGGGTGAGGCGGTCTCCGTGGTCCAGCCGGAATACGCGTTCAGCATAGAGTGCTTCGGGGGCCAAACCCAGAGGAACGCCGGGCTCGAGCAGCATCTCTTCGCCATTGCGATAGGGCGGCAGATGGCCGGCGTTGGCGACAGTCACTTCACCCTGCGGGGCGATGCGTGCGCAGAGGCAGGTGACAAAGCCCTCGTGACCCATTTCGAAAAGATGGCGGTTGAGACGTGTGAGAATCGCGCCGGGGCTGAGAGCCTCGCCGGCGAGGGCGCGCAGCGAGCCGAGCGTCAGGGTACAGGTCATGGCGGCCTTGAGGCCCTTGCCGCTCACATCGCCGACGACTACGAGCGTGGCGCCGTCGTGGCTGTCGATGACCTGGTAGAAGTCGCCGCCGACTTCATCCGCGGGGAAATACGCGGCTTCGATGTGGTAGCCATTGATTTCGGGCAAGGTCTCAGGCACGAGCTTGCGCTGAATCTCGCGTGCCGCGGTGAGCTCGGCGGCGGTTCGCGCCTGTTCTCGGCTCACGCGCGTGAAGCGGAAGAACATGACGACGCCGATGGCGAGCACGAAGAGCAGGTTGGCCAAATCGGTTGGCTGGAGTGGGATGCTTCCGAGATAGACGGGATTGACGAGGAACTGCAGACCGCCGAGGCCGGTGAACTGCGAGGCCGAGCCGATGTCGTAGAGGGCGGTTGTGGCGGTGGGCAACAGACTGGGCAGGATTAGCCAGCCGGCCTCGCGATTGCCGCGGCGATACCAGACCAGCAGAAGCACGGGCAGGAGAAGGGCGGCAGGCAGAATCGCCAGGGCTTCGACCAGCAGATAGACGGTTGCGGAGACAGTGCCCAGATACAGCGAGGCCGCGACCAGCAAGGGCAGCAGCAGGATTACTTCGTAGGTTCGCCAGAGGCGGTTGACGCGCCGGCCGGCAAAGCTGAAGGTGAACTCGATCTGCATGATGGTGAAGCCATAGATCAGCGGATCGGCGCCGAGATTGTTCCAGGCCAGCGACAGGACGCCGTTGACCGAACAGGCGAGGAGCAGGTTCGAGAGGCCCAACAGCAAGAGGTAGAAACCCAGCCAGCGGTACTCCGCGCGGGTGCGCTGGCTGCGATAGAGGGCGAAGGCGCCGATGCCGGCGAGGATGACGGCGAGGTTGATGGCGATGGCGGGCACGGCGGCGTACAGCCGTCCGCTCTCGAAGGACGCCTGGTCATTCGCGATGCCCTGCGGTGTTCCGATGGCCGCGGACAGAAAAAGGGGCAGGTGCCAGGTGGTGTAGTTGGTGCTGCCGTAGGTTCGCAGGGCGAGGACCAAATCGTCCGAATCGTTGGGCACCTCAAAGACCTGCTCGGTTGGGCGGGTGACGGCGATCCGCCGGATCGCGGCCGCCGGCGATCGGACGCCGTTGATGTAGAGCTCGTAGGTGCCATCGCCGCCGGCGATGAGCAGATGCAGGTTGTCGTGGCCGGGGGCCAGCTTCACGTGGAGGCGGTACCAGCGCCATCCTGGCTGTGCGGGGCCGAGGTCGTCGAGGCGGGCGGTCTGCCAGGCGCTGTCGTCGAAGTCAGGCGCAGCCCATGCGGCGTTGTCACCCTCGTGCGCCCGCCAGCCGGTGAGCAGCTTGACCAGGCCGGTGCGCCACTGGGTGGCATCCACCTGGGCCAAGGCCGCCGGAGCGAGAAGGCACACGGCCGCGAGGAGCGCGAGCCAGCTCCGTTTTGGCAGCGGCCACTTCAAGGTAAGCTCTCCTCGGGGATGTCGCGGTTGCCTGGGGTACCCCAGTCTATCGTTCGGCCTTCCGCGCCATCAAGAAATTCGGCGCGGCTGGCAGGAAAGATCCATGGCAAAAGTCTGGGTTGCAGGTTTGCTGGTGACGGATCGGCGCAGCCCCTATCTAATGGAGTGCAATGCGATCTGCCGGTGTCATCTCGTTGGTGGTTCTGAGTCTTGCGATGGCAGCGCCGCCTGGGCAAGCCCAGGATCGCACGAGGATCACCCCCTACGGCACCACGCAGAATGCCTACACGAAGCGGCTCATTCTGAAGGACGGCTCGTTTCAGATCGTGACCAAGTGGGAGGTCAAGAAGGATCGGGTCCGCTATTACAGCGCGGAGCGCGCGGAGTGGGAAGAGGTTCCCAGGGATCTGGTGGACTGGCCGGCGACTGAAAAATGGAACAAGGAGCATGAGCCGGGCGCGGCGCCGCCGGCGATGGCGCCTCCGATGGGCACGCATGAAGAGCAGCAGAAGGAAGCGGCCGTAATTGATGCGGAGGCCGCTGCGGAGCGGGCCGATCAGGCCGCGCGCATGCCGCTCGTCGCTCCGGGACTTCACTTACCCGATCAGGACGGTGTGTTTATCCTCGATAACTTCCAGAGCATTCCGGAACTCGTTCATCTGGACCAGAGCACCGGCAATGTAAATCGGGATACGAACCACAATGTTTTGCGCGCTGCTATCGGTTCGTTCAGCGGCGCGAAGGAGCCTGTCCGCATTAACGGACAGGCCGCGCGGGTTCGCGTGCATGTCGACGACCCTGTACTGTATGTCTCGCTCAATACCGGCAACTCCGAGGAAGTGGCACCAGAGGACGCCCTGGTCGTGAACACGCATGATGTGCCGAATAAGGACGATTACAGTTCACCGGAGAGCCACTACGCGATCGTTCGCGTGGATGTTCGTCCCGGCGAGCGAGTGGTTGGGGCGGTGCGCGT
>DASZYN010000293.1:0-13046 GCA_035545435.1 Acidobacteriaceae bacterium
GATGACCGTCTTACCGACACCGGCGCCACCGAAGAGACCGATTTTGCCGCCTTTAAGGAAGGGCTGGATGAGATCGATGACCTTGATGCCGGTCTCGAACATCTCTTCGTGAGTCGACTGCTCGTCGAAGGCGGGAGCGGGACGATGGATGGGCATGCGCTTCGCCGAGTTCACCGGACCCAGTTCATCAACCGGCTCGCCGATAACATTCAGCACGCGGCCCAGGGTCGCGCGACCCACTGGAACGGTAATAGGACCGCCCTGGTCGATCGCTTTCATCCCGCGGACCATACCGTCGGTCGCTTCCATGGCGACGCAGCGGACGCGGCCTTCGCCCAGGTGCTGCTGCACCTCAAGGATGACGTTGATGGGAACCGGGACGTCGAAGCCTTCGCTGACCACGCGCAGGGCCTCGTAGATGGGGGGCATGGTCGCTTCTTCGAACTGCACGTCCACTGCGGGACCGGAAATCTGAATTACTCTGCCGATGTTTTCTGCCATGTCTCTCTGTTCTCGCTTAAATCGCGGCTGCGCCGCTGACAATCTCGATAATTTCCTTGGTGATCGCCGCCTGGCGAACGCGGTTCATTTGTAAGGTGTAGGCGTCGATCATCTCTGAAGCATTGTTGGTCGCCGAATCCATGGCCGTCATGCGCGCGGCATGCTCGGCGGCAATCGATTCCAGGACTGCGTGGTAGAGCTGCGAAGTCACGTAGCGCGGGAGCACGTCTGCGAAGATATCCTGCGGCGGCTGCTCGTAGATGTAGTCCACCTCTGCGGTGCCAAAGTTCTTCGATTCGTCCTCCAGCTGTTTTTGCGCGGCCTCGGCCTCGTGGGGATACAGGCTGACGCCGGCCGACAGTGCCGCTTCCGCTGCCCGTTCGCGCTCCTCGATGCTTGGTTCCTCGGCCCGCTCGATCTCCTGGACGGTCAGGGAGAGGATTGGCAGGACTCGCTCCACGACGACACGCTGCTGGATAACAGATTTGAACTCGTTGTAGACCAGGTACGCAGCGTCGATCTCTTCGTGAATGTAGAGATCAATGATCGTTTCGGCGACCCGGCGAACCCCCTCATAGCCAATTCTTTCCAGCGGATCGGAGGGCGCTTCGAGCACTTCAATGCCGCTTCCCCGCTGCCGTTCCCGACGCTGGTGGTCGTCCCGGCTCTCGGAGAACTGAGCGGCCGGATAGCGGCGCCGGAAGAGATCCCGTCCCTTGCGGCCGATGGCCTCGACGTCAATTTCCTTGTCGCGGTTTTCGGCCATAAAGTTGGCCGCGGCCTTGAAGATGTTGGCGTTGAACGCGCCCGCAAATCCCTTATCGCCGGAGACAACGACCAGCAGGATACGTTTCTCCGGACGAGTGAGCAGCAGCGGGTGCCGCACTTCGCCAGTTTCGGGATCGTAGATGTCCGCGCGGCGCTTGAGCGATTCCAGCACGCTGGCCAGCATTGCCGCATAGGGACGGGCGGAAACCGTGCGGTCCTGCGCACGGCGCAGACGGGCCGCCGAAACCATCTTCATGGCTTTGGTGATCTGCCGCGTATTGCGCACGCTGCGAATGCGGCGTCGTAAATCGAGAACGTTGGCCATTTGCTTCCTGCGCGCTTAGTGAGCGGCCGCCACCGGCTGCTCGGCTTTCTTCGGCTGATCCTTCTTCTTCTCGTCCGCCTTCAGCGGTTGCACCGAACTCTGCTTCAGCTTCGCGCCCTCGTGTTCGGCCACAAAATTCGCCTTGTACTCCTTGAGTGCAGCATGAATCCGATTGCGAAGATCGTCGTCCAGTGCCTTCTTCGTGGCGATGTCCTTCAACAATTGCGACTGCGCCGAATCCAGATACGGATACAGCCCGTCTTCGAACGCGCGAATCTGATCGACCCGAAGATCGTCGAGATAGCCCTGAGTACCGGAGAACAGGATGATCACCTGCTGCTCGGCGCGCAGCGGATGGAACTGCGGCTGTTTGAGCAATTCTGTCAGGCGCGATCCGCGATTCAGCTGGTTCTGTGTCACCTTGTCCAGATCACTGCCGAACTGCGCAAAGGCCGCCAGTTCGCGGTACTGCGCCAGATCCAGTTTCAGCGTCGAGCCCACCTGCTTGATGGCCTTGATGGCGGCCGAGAATCCGACACGCGAGACGGAGAGGCCGACGTTCACGGCCGGACGCACGCCGGAGTTAAACAGATCGGTTTCGAGGAAGATCTGGCCGTCGGTGATCGAAATAACGTTGGTCGGAATGTATGCGGATACGTCGCCTGCCTGCGTCTCGATGACGGGCAGCGCGGTCAGCGATCCGCCCCCCATCTTGTCGCTCAGCTTCGAGGCCCGCTCCAGCAGGCGAGAGTGGAGATAGAACACGTCGCCAGGGTACGCTTCGCGGCCGGGTGGGCGGCGCAGCAGCAACGAGATCTCGCGATAGGCAATGGCGTGCTTGGAAAGATCGTCGTAGATGACCAGCGCATGCTTGCCCTTGTCGCGGAAGTACTCGCCAATGGCGCACGCGGCGTAGGGCGCGAGGTACAGCATCGGAGCCGGCTCCGATGCTGAGGCCGCCACGACGATGGTGTGGCCCATCGCGTCATACTCTTCCAGCGTCTGGACCACCTGGGCGATCGAGGAGCGCTTCTGCCCGATCGCGCAGTAGATGCAGATCAGGTCATTTGTCTTGTTGTTGATGATCGTGTCGAGCGCAACCGCGGTTTTGCCCGTCTGTCGGTCGCCGATGATCAGCTCACGCTGTCCGCGCCCGATCGGAATCATCGAGTCGATCGCCTTCAGCCCCGTCATCATCGGTTCACGCACGCCCTGGCGGTCGATAACCCCGGGAGCAAGACGCTCGACCGGCAGTGTGTTGCTGGTCTGGATCGGTCCCTTGTCGTCGATGGGCTGGCCAAGCGCGTTGACCACGCGGCCGATCATGGCATCGCCGACCGGCACACTGAGAATCTTTCCGGTGCGCTTCACCTGATCGCCTTCGCGAACCTCGGTGTAGTCACCCAGAAGCACGCTGCCGACCTGATCTTCCTCCAGACTCATGGCCAGGCCCGCAATCCCGTGCGGGAATTCCAGCAACTCGCCCGACATCACCTTGTCGAGCCCATGCAGGCGAGCGATGCCGTCACCCAGCGTGATCACGGTGCCGACTTCGTCGACGTGCATCTTCGCGTCGTAATTGGAAATCTGCTCTTTCAGGAGCGCTGTAATTTCGTCTGCTTTAATTTGCGCCATGCTTGTGGGTTCCTGGTTCTGGATTGATTCTCTTTTTTCTCTTCCGGCCCGCTGCCGCGGCGAGCGCTAACCGGATATCAGTTCTTCTCTCAGCCGGTCGAGCCGGCCGCGTACCGACCCGTCATACACCGTGCTCCCCACCTGCACGACTGCGCCGCCCAACAGGGAGCTGTCTTCCTCGTACTGGGCCTCCACCGTTCCTCCGGTGAGGCCTGCAATCTGTTGCTCCAGATCTCTGCGCTCCGGCTCATCCAGCTTCCTGGCAGAGATCACCTTCGCCTCGTGAATGCCCAGCTTTTGGTTGACCTCGCGGCGGAAATCCGTCACAACTTCATCCACGCCCGCGATTCGGCCATTGCGGATCAATACCGCGATGAAGTTTCTGGTTTCATGAGCCATGTTCAGCTTCGCGTTCAGTTTGTCGAGCAGCGCCACCTTCTGCTCCACCGGGATCGATGGATCCATCAGGAACTCGCGCAACTCCCGGCTCTCGTGCCAGGCCGCTGCGAAGTCCGCCAACTGTCCCTGGATAGCTTTGGCGTCAAGTCTCGACTCGAAAACCACCTCAGCGAAGGCGCGCGCGTAGCGCGAAACAAAGCTGGCCATCTATGCCTTGCCTCCCGAGTTCCGGTTGAGCGACTTGCCGAATTCGCGGATCAGCGCACGGTCGGTATCCGAGCTCAGCTGAATCCCGCGCATCGCGTTATCGATCGCGAGATCGGCGGCAAATTTCTTCAACTCACGCTGCGCGGTGGACTGGGCGGCGGCAATTTCCTGCTCCGCGGACGCGACGATGCGCTGCCGCTCGGCCTCCAGCGACGTGTGAATGCGCTTCTCGTCCTCCACGGCTTCCTGCTCCACCTGCAGGCGAAACTTTTCGATTTCGGAGTCGAGTCGCAGGAGGCGAGCCTCGACCTCCGCCAGACGGCGGTTCGCATCCTCGGTCGCGAGCCTTGCCGCAGCCAGATCCTTCTCCAGATCCGCTGAACGCTTCCGGAAGATCTTCGGCAAAAACTTCCAGAGCATAAAACCAATCGCGAACAGCAAAACTCCGGAGTTGAAGTCCTCGAAAATCTGCGCGGCTGTCTCGGTCTTCAGCCCTGTCATGTGCGCGATTGCCTGGACGACAGAGGAATGGCGGTACTGCTCGATGTCGGAGTTGGTCTCCGGCTCGTCCATGTGCTCGCTGCCTGCACCCTTCGAAGCCGCAGCCCGCGGCGAATTGTCAGGCGCCTGCTCGCCTCGCGTATAAACCGCTGGCGACGCCAACAGAGCACACAACAACAGGACTCTCAAAATGCGGGCAGGATTTTTCAATGCGAACTCCCCGCTGTCGCCGAGGGCAGCACCGCGGCCAGCACCTGCGCCGCCAGCTGGTTGGCGGACGCCTCAATCTGCCTCCTGGCATCCACGGCCTGCGCATTGAGAGCAGCCTGCGCCGACTCCACCTTCTGCTGCGCGGCCAGGCGGGAGGCGGCAAGGGCGCTTTCCTTCTCGGCGTTCAGCCGCTGGATGCGCTGCTCGCGATTCCGAAAGACCTCTGCGCGCGCAGCCCGCAGCCGGGCCTCATATTCCTGGGTTCTCACATCGGCCTGAGTAACCGCCTGGCGTGACTTTTCCAGCGCCCCGGATGTCCGCTCCCGGCGCTCGTCGCGGGTCTTGACCAGCCGGCCAAACAAGATGAACCGGTAGGCCAAAACCAACAGAATGAAAAAGATCATGGTCGGTACGGCACCGAGCGCAAGATCACCAAGTTGTTTCAGCAACTCATCCATGAATGTCCGGCGGTAGCAGTCGGGAACGACTGACGAGGCTTAGGTGAACCTTTGGTTCTAACAGACGCAAAAAAACGGTGTCAAATGACGAAAGGCACTTACGTTTGCGCCCATTCCTCACGCTCCGTTCCGGCGTAAACCAAGTGGCTTGGTCGCGGTGAGAATCGACGATTTCCGACTTGACCCGGCCCGGCAACGGCGTACACTGAGAATACCACCTCGACCCGGATCAGGGTCGGCGAACCGGGTGATCGGAGATACCCACCACTCTCCATCATCCGGTTTGCTCTTTCTGCGTGGATTTTCGAGCGTTCAGGCGAAAGCGGCGGTAGCGTCCCAGTAAAGATGCCGGCCCCGCGACGGTCATCTTCACCAGGTTTCCCTGGTACTCACGATCCCGGATTACCGTTCCCGCCTCGAGAGCCGCCAGTGCGTCCCCCTCCGACTGAGGAACCTGGAGGCGCTGCTCCAGAATGGGGTCCTGCACCAGTTCCTCATCGATCCGATCGATCAGCGCCTCGAGCCCGATGCGCTCCTTCGCCGATGTTGCCACCAACCGGCCGCCCAACTTCGTCAGTGCGACCCGCTCCTCTTCGCCGAGCAGGTCAATCTTGTTCAGGACTTCGAGGCGGGGTTTGTCGAGGACTCCCAGTTCACCGAGCACCTTCTCGACTTCCGCCTTGTGTTCGTCGCTCATCGGACTGGAGGCGTCCCGCACATGGACCAGAATCTCCGCCTTCCGCACCTCCTCCAGCGTGGCGCGAAACGATGTCACCAGTGTATGCGGCAGGTCGCGAATGAAACCGACTGTGTCAGATAACAGAATCTTTCTCCGGCTCGGAAGCTGAACGGCGCTGAGTTTTGGGTCGAGAGTAGCGAACATGCGCGACGATTCAAGCACTCCCGCCCGTGTGATCGCGTTGAACAGCGTGCTCTTTCCTGCGTTTGTGTAGCCGACAAGAGCCACCGTCGGAACCGGCACCGATTCACGACGCTGGCGCTGCTGCGAACGCGTGCGGCGAACCGCTTCCAGCTCTCCGCGCAATTGCAGCACGCGACGCTGAATGCGACGTCGATCCGTTTCCAGCTGCGTTTCACCAGGACCGCGGGTGCCGATGCCGCCGCCGAGCTGCGACATGGCTTTGCCCCGCCCCGTAAGGCGCGGAAGCATGTATTCCAGCTGCGCCAGTTCCACCTGGAGCTGCCCTTCGCGGGTGCGCGCATGGCGGGCGAAGATGTCCAAAATGAGTTGCGTCCTGTCGATCACCCGGCACGGCAGCGCGTTTTCAAGGTTGCGTAGCTGTGTCGGGCTCAGATCGTGATCGACGATGGCAATGTCGGCTTGCGTCGATGCCGCGATCGCCGAGAGCTCCTCTACCTTGCCGCTGCCGATCAGCGTCGCCGGATCGGCCTTCGCACGATGCTGAACAATGTCACCAGCGACGACAGCGCCCGCGCTGAGAACCAGCTCGCGAAATTCTGTCAGCCGGGAGTCTTCGTCAGGAACCAGAGTGGAGGCACCGGGTGCCGACAGGGCTGCGTCACGCGCCTGAGCTGCACCTCGAGTCAGAGCCTTCCGCGGCGACCCAAGAACAACAGTCACCAGCAGAACCCGTTCCGCGGTCGAACCGGTCGCGTTCAGCGGCATCGAAACTCGTCGCGGATGTGATGCTGCGCCCGGCTTAGGAGCCGGACGCCTCCTGCACTGCCTGCGGTGCTGTTACCGCCACAGGACCAGCCTGTGCGGCATGGGGGGCGCGATGCTCTCCGTGCAGAACCGAGCGAGTGCTCACCACCGTGGAGATTGCGTGTTTAAAAATCAGCTGCTCCTGGCTGTTGTTTTCCAGCAGCACCGAATACTTATCGAAGGAACGGATCTTCCCGGTGAGCTTCACGCCGCTCACCAGATAAATCGTGATTGGGGTCTTGTCTTTGCGAACGGTGTTCAGGAAGGTGTCCTGAATGTTCTGTGCCGGCTTATTGTCCATGAGCCGATCTCCTTTGCCCTTAATTGAACTCGACGGTGAAACTGCAACAGCAGAAAAACTGCAGCGGGCCCAAAAAGAAGGTAACGCCGCACCCACCGTCAAGGTGTGTTACCAAGATACGGGGCAGGCAGCCCTTTGCGCAACATCACCGGCCGGTTGCGCAGCTATCTTTCTACCCGTTCACTTTGTGCCCGACGATAACTAATTCGTTATGAGGGCAAATCGCTTAACGGTGTTTGTGATGAGGTTTTCGCTGGCGATGAGTCGGAGCCGGAGCAGGGATCGACCGCGGCGGGGCGGCTCCATCCCGATGTACCAGCACTCCTTCGAGACGAAAGCTCTCCGTCACCGTATCCCCCGGATTCACCATGCCTGTTTGAGGATCGAGTGCAGCCTGATCGCCCGCAGCGACGCGGAATGAAAAGGCCGGAGTGCCCTGGTTTTCTGCCGACGCCTGGGTCACTGCAACTGGAAGATATCCCGCCACATTGCGCTCGCGATAGGCGGTCTCATAGCGATGCTTCTTCGTGTTCCAGGTAAAAACCCGAACCTGATCGAAATCGTACGGAAGGCCATCTTTCCATGGCGAAAGAAATGCTACATACTCGGCCACCTGCCCGCTGGGAGCGGTTGACTCCGGATCGTTCACTTTCTTCAGCACATAAGCCGCAACGATTCTCTGTCCTTCGGCCAGTCCCGCGATCGCGTCGGGAACATCCACGTCCAGGGTCCTCCCGCGGACCCACCCAACGTGCCCGTTCGAGTCGCGAATCAGCCAATAGTCCTCCAAATTCGCGGGCGGCGGCACCGAAGCAGCATCGCCATTCGTCCGGCTGACGGGCTTTTCCAGCGGAACCGGCAAAGCCTGCGCCACCTGCGGCCTGGGGACTGACGCTCGCTTCAGCAGCTGCAGCTTGTCGCTTTCCGGCAACAAGTAAAAGCGGTCCGAACTGCGTCCCGGCGCATCCCGAAGCCAGTAATCGTCGCGCAAAACAGCCGTTCCCACTACGGGAGTCTTCGCGTTGTCCTGTACCAGCTGGGTGAACTTGTCGTAGGTTTCCTGGTCAATGACGCCGTGCTCCTCAATCCAGCCGACCTCGCCCTTTTCTGTCCTGACTTTCAAAAAGCGGCGGCCGTGCTCCATGACCTGGAGGCGCTGCCCGTTGCTGACTTCAGCCACACGATTGCTGACTGCCGCAACCCGGTCGCGCAGATAAGTGCCGCGTGCCCAAACGTAGACATATTCCTGGGATGTGTGCGGCCTGAGGTGGCCACAGCCCGCGAGGACCAGCAACCCAAAAATGAGCCCGGGAAACAGGCGACGCGCAAAGGGAGAGGAATAAAACATGGAGCTGGATGACAGACCCGTCTTATGGATTCTGCAGGCTGGGTCAAGGATACATCTGATTCAGAACACCAGCCCCTGCGGAGAAGTTGCGGGAGATTACTTTTGGGATTCACCCACGAAGATCGTCGCGAGCCGCGTGGGTTCCCGCTATGCCTGTGGCTTGGGTGTCAGGCGCACAAACCGAGACGCCAGTTCTTCCCATTTCGAGAGCAGCCAGAACGCGCGCGTGCTCGCCGTTTTGTCGCCGTGAAGCTGCACCAGGCCAAGAATCCTCTCCCGGCCCGCAGCATCCAGCGTCTCCCAAGGCTCCGGTGTCAGAAACCCACTGTGATAACGCTGCCGCGAAAGGAAAAGCCCGTCTTCGTCGAAGACCCACGCCTCGCCGCCCGTCATGCCGGCGCCGAAGTTGTTCCCGGTTGCGCCCAGAACCGCCACGAGCCCCCCAGTCATGTACTCGCACCCGTGATCGCCGACACCTTCCACGACCGCCAAAGCACCCGAGTTCCGGACCGCGAAGCGTTCGCCAGCTCGCCCGGCCGCAAACAGTGCCCCACTCGTCGCGCCATAAAGAGCGACGTTGCCCAGAATGGTGTGCAGTTCCGACTGCAGCGCCGCCCGGCCTTGTCCGCGCAGGATAATTTCGCCGCCGGAGAGGCTTTTTCCGACAAAATCGTTAGCCAGCCCTTTAAGGATCAGCTCCATCCCGCTGACAGCAAAAGCGCCAAACGATTGGCCGGCCTCGCCAGTAAGGCGGAAGCTGAGGGGAGCCCGCGCCATTTGTCCGGCCGATTGCAGCATCGCCAGTTCGCCTGCCAGCCTCGCGCCAAACGTCCGATCTTCGTTCGCGATCAGCGAATCGATCTGGAACGTCTCGCCGGCCTTATAAGCCGACACCGCCGGCTCGACCCATGCATCGTCAATCGGCGCATGATCTTCCGGCCGCAGATTGCGCTTGCCCTGCCAGTGACGTTCGCCCGCCTTGCCGCCATCCGCCGGCGCACCGAACATCGGGGTCAGGTCCAGACAGCCATCGAAGCGCGTCTGCTCGAGCAAATCCGTCCGTCCGATGGCTGCTTCGAGCGAAGGCAATCCGAGTTCGCCCAGTAAGACACGAATCTCGTCCGCCAGCCCCTCAAAGAAGCGAACCAGCTGCTCCGGCTTTCCACGGAATTTCGCCCGCAACTCCGGCTTCTGGGTAGCGATCCCGGTCGGACAGGTGTTGAGGTGGCACTGCCGCGCCATGTCGCAACCCAGCGCGACCAGCACCGCCGTCCCAAAAGCAAATTCATCCGCTCCCAGCAGAGCCGCAATGACAATGTCCCGCGCCGTGCGCAGTCCGCCGTCGCAACGCAGACGCACGCGTCCGCGGAGTCCGTTTCGGATCAGCACTTGCTGCGTCTCCGCGAGGCCCAGTTCCCAGGGATTGCCCGCGTATTTGATGCTCGACAGCGGGGACGCGCCCGTGCCGCCATTATGGCCGGCAATCACAATGTAGTCGGCGTAGGCTTTTGCGACCCCCGCGGCGACCGTTCCAACACCACACTCCGAAACCAGCTTTACGCCGATCGCTGCCTTCGGATTGATCCGCCGCAGGTCGTAGATCAACTGCGCCAGATCTTCGATTGAATAAATATCGTGGTGCGGCGGCGGACTGATCAACTGTACCCCGGGCTGCGCATGACGCAGGCGCGCGATCAGCTCAGTCACCTTGTGTCCAGGCAATTGTCCGCCTTCGCCGGGTTTCGATCCCTGAGCGATCTTGATCTCCAGCTCGTCGGCGTGCATCAGGTACTCAGCGGTCACCCCAAATCGCGCCGAGGCCACCTGCTTCACCTTGTTGTTCAGCAGCTCCGAAGGTACCTTGTTCCCGACCAGCGGCAACTGCGCCCCTGGCTCGTAGACCGCGGGGTCTTCCCCGCCCTCACCCGTGTTTGAGCGGCCGCCCAGCATATTCATCGCGGCCGTGATGGTCTGGTGAGCTTCGGGACTCAGTGAACCGAGCGACATCGCACTGGCGATGAATCGCCGGTAGAGATTCTGCGCAGGCTCCACTTCGCCAACCGGCAAAGCCTCTCCGGCAGCCCGAACCTCCAACAGATCACGCAGGACGGCTGGCTCTTTTTCCGTTGCATTCGTCGTAAAGGCCTGCCACGCAACCGCCGTGTCTGGCGCAGGAGAGGCACCCGCCTTCGTCGCCCCGGTAATCGTCTGCAGCAAGCGCACAGTCTGCGGCTGCCACCCATGCGGCTCGGATTTGTCCGCTTTGCGGAAGCGTACCCACCCGTAATCGGGCAGGTCCTTCGTCGCAGCAATGGTGACCAGCGGTCCACCGTCTCCATTTTCCGGCGCTTCCGGTCCAGCATCGCTGCTGTACGCTCGGCTCCACAGTTCGCGAATCTGTGCTTCCAGCTCCGGGAAGCCGATGCCGCCCAATGGCACCGGCGTTCCTTCAAAGCAGCGCTCGACAACTTCCCTGCTCAGGCCCAGGCAATCGAACAGATGCGCACCGCGGTAGCTGTCCACCACCGAGATGCCCATCTTCGACATGATCTTCGCCAACCCGAGGTCAAACGCGTGCAGAAGATTCGCCTCGCCCTTCTCCGGGTTCATCTGCCGCGCCGTTTCCAGCGCCAGCCACGGACACACTGCCCCGGCGCCCATGCCCATCAGCACGGCCGCATGATGCAGATCGCGGCAATCCCCAGCCTCGACCGCCACACCAACCTTAATCCGCTCGCCGGCGCGAATGAGCGCGTGATGCACAATCCCCGTCGCCAGCGCCATCGGAATGGGAATGCTCTGCTCCCCGCAGGTTCGATCCGTCAGCAACAGAACCGCCGCGCCGCCCCGCACCAGCTCAATCGCCTTGGAGCAAAGATCGTCCAGCGCGATGAGCAAATTGCATCCGGGATTGAAGACACACTCCAGCACTGCGAGCGGCAGGTCCCCCGCCAGATCGTGCTTGCGCTGGTGGAGTGACTCCATCTGCGACAACGAGAGGAATGGCGACTTCAACGACAGTCCGGGCAGCCGTTCGCGCGTGTTCAGAACATGCGGCCAAGGTCCGAGACGCGTGTGCAGCTGAATCACACACGCCTCCCGCAGCGAATCAATCGGCGGGTTCGTCACCTGAGCAAAGCGCTGCCGGAAGAACGCATACACCGGCCGCGGCGTGCGCGCCAGAGGTGCGATCGGCGTATCGTCTCCCATCGACCAGACGGCATCCTTGCCGTCCATGGCCATGGGCTTCAGGATCATGTTGACGTCTTCTTTGGTGTAGCCGAATCCCAGCTGCAGCTGGTTCAGCTCCGCCGGATCAATAGCCGGGACCGCGGCGGTCGACTCCAGCGTTGCGCTCTCCAGCAGCTTTTCGTATTCCGGCGCCGAGCGATCGAAGAGCGCCTGCAGATCCTCATCCTCATAGAAGGTGTGGTTGGCGAGATCGGCCAACATCATCTGCCCCGGCCCAAGCCGTCCGCTGTGCACGATTTTCTCCGGATCGAGATCCACCAGCCCCGCTTCCGAGCCGGCAACCACCAGATGATCCTCTGTGACGAAAAATCGACAAGGACGCAGCCCGTTGCGATCGAGCGCTGCACCAATGATGTGCCCGTCGGTGAAAGCAACAGCAGCCGGCCCGTCCCAAGGCTCAATGCAGTCCCCGTGATAAGCCAGAAACGCCGAGTGCCGGCCTGTGTCGCCTGGCGGCATCACCATTCGCACCGCCTCAGCCACATTACGGCCATTGCGGGCCAGCAACTCAATCACCTCGTCGAGGCTCGTCGAATCCGAGCCGCTCGGCGTGTAGATCGGCCGCAGCTCATCCGGCAAAGTGGCGGCGCGAGCCGTCATGCGCGCGCGATTACCCCAGATCGTATTGATTTCGCCGTTGTGGCCGAGGATGCGGAACGGCTGCGCGCGATCCCACGATGGCGCCACGTTCGTTGCGTAGCGCTGATGGAAGAGGGCAAACGGCGTGACGAAGCGCGCATCCGCCAGGTCCGGATAAAACTCCGGCAGCAGCCGGGCGTCGCACATCGCCTTATAAATGATGGAAGAAGATGACAGGGAGCAGACGTAGCCCTCGGCTCCGCCACGCTCGAATTGTTTGCGGGCCAGATACAGACGCCGGTCGCGGTCCTGCCAGGAGACAGAGCCCAGCGTCCGATCAACCACGAGGATCTGCCGGATCACCGGCAGCGTCGAAGCGGCGATTTCGCCCAGTATCTCCGGCCGCGTCGGCACTTCACGCCAGCCCAGAATCGAAAACCCGCGCGCCGTAATGGCCTGTTCCAGGTCGCGGATAGCTGCGGCAGCCGAGGACGTCTCAGACGGCAGGAAGACCATGCCGACAGCCAGCGGCTGCGCCGCATGGAGGGTGAATCCCGTGGAAGCGAGCAGCAGTTCGCGGGGGATCGCGGTATGGATCCCGATCCCATCGCTCGACTTGCCGTCAGCGGCCACGGCGCCGCGATGCGCCAAACGCGCAAGCGCAGTCAGCGCCTTCTGCAAAATGTCATGCGAGGGCTGGTTGTCGAGGGTAGCGACAAATCCGACGCCACATGATTCATGATCGAAACGTTCGTCGATCAGAGTCCTGGGCCGGGAGTCGCCGGTCGACACGGCCGGAGCGACACGATTTCTCGTTCCCATATCCAACTATAACGGCCTTCTCTAACGCCCGAAAGCGAATTTAGAAATTTCTG
>DASZYN010000294.1:0-2480 GCA_035545435.1 Acidobacteriaceae bacterium
TCTCTGTCTTCCCCGTCCGTATAAACCAAAGAAACTACACCTGGATTCGCAATTGGGGATGCCGACTGCCAGAAAGTTTGCCCCAGGTACCACCTTTGTCGTTTATTTGGCGCAACAAATGCGGCAAAATGCCGATCAATATACAACAACAAGCTTCTTCAGCCGGGTGGGAGCAGGAGAAGCAGGGAAGTACCTTTCTCCAATCCGGCGCAGGGTGAAGAAGTGCGGAGGCTGACATGATTTCCGAACGCCATCCATTGCGCCAGTTGTTCCATGAAGTCGTTGCAGGTTGCTATCACCGCTACAGCGGGATCGACGATCCGGAGGTCACCTCCTATGTCGGCGATCTGCTCACGGAGTTCACTGCAGCCGAGAACATGGTTCTGCGCGATCCGGAAGGCAGGCCTCTGCGCGATCTGCACGCCATGATCGAAGCGTCGGACCCGGTCTTCGGCGCCGCCGCCTCCTTTGACGAGGAGCGCAAGCTACGGCGTCGTATTGGCGACTACGCCCTGTTCGCCACCGGCATGTATCCGGAATCCACGCATCTTTGGAAGCACACCGGCGATGCCAGCTTCGTTGAGATGGTCAAAACCGGCAAGGAAAGCTATTCCATCGTCGCGGCGTTCGATCTGTTTGAGTATCGTGATGAAGCGCCCCTCTTCGCCCAGCTCTCGAACGAGTTCGAGCGCTGCATGAACGGCCTCAAGTACGTTCGCGAAGAACTCGACAAAATGGGCGGAATGATTCAGTAACCGATCGACAAACGTGAATAACCAGTAGCCAGCAGGAAATCGACACGCATCCAGCCTGCTGGCCACTCGCTACTGGCTATTGGCTGTTGCCTACTGCCTACTGCCTATTTCCTACTGCCTACCGGCTGCCCCTGACCCTCTGGAACAACAACACCAGCGGCATCGAGAACAGCGCGAGATACCCCAACATCGCAAAATTGTCCGCATATGCCAGCAGAGAAGCCTGCTGCTCGACCATCCGATACAGTGCGCCCAGGGCCCTCCGGTGCGCATCCCACGCGTCGAATCCCGACCCCGCCAAATGCGCCGCCAAACCTGCCGCCGCATTCGTCGCCGTCTGCGCATCGGCCCTGATATGCCCGGCGAGATAGTTCTGGTGGACCTGTCCTCGCCGCACCAGCAGCGTGGTCACCATGGCAATCCCCACCGATCCGCCAATGTTCCGCATCAGGTTGTAGATGCCCGAGGCGTTTCCGATCTCCTCTTTCTGGAGCCGCCCCATCGCCATGGTCGTGAGCGGAACGAAGGTGAGCCCGCCCCCGAATCCGTTAATGACGCAGGGTATGGCGACCGCGGCAATGCCGATGCTCAGGTTGATGTGGCTCAGCATCAGCGTCGAGAGCCCGAAAATACAAAGCCCCCCAGCCAGCATCACCCGCCCGTCCAGACGCACGGCAAGACCGCCGGCCACCAGCATCGCCAGCATGGAGCCGATGCCGCGCGGGCTGACCGCGAGGCCGCTGTCCAGCGCCGGGTACCCCAGCAGTGTCTGCAGAAACAGCGGCAGCATCGCTGTAACGCCATACAGCACGAAGCCGAAGGCCGCCGTGATCAGCGTCCCCGTCACGAAGTTCCGGTTCCGCAGCACATGCAGTTGCACAATCGGGTCGTGCACCCGCAGCTCGCGCACCAGAAAGCTGACAAACGCGGCGATGGAGAGAAACGCCGTCCAGCGAATCCACACCGCGCCGAACCAATCCGACTCCTGCCCCTTGTCGAGCACCAGCTGCAGCGATCCCAGCCACAAAGCCATCAGCGCAAAACCCAGATAATCGATTGCGCCCTGCAGCTTGCGCCGGATGTACGGCGGATCCTCGATGTAAACGCCTGCCAGAAAGAGCGCAAGGATTCCGACCGGCAGGTTGATGTAGAAAATCCACCGCCACGAGTAGCTGTCGGTGATCCAGCCGCCCAGCGTCGGCCCAATCACCGGCGCCACCACGATCCCCACGCCGTACACCGCCATCGCTGTGCCATGCTCGCGGGGCGGAAAGCTCTCCAGCAGGATCGCTTGTGCCAGGGGCAGCATGCCTCCGCCGCCAATGCCCTGCAGCACGCGCGCCACGATCAGCATGGGCATGTCGATGGCAAGGCCGCAGAGCAGGGAAGCCGCGGTGAACAAGATGATTGACAGCAGCAGCAGCCGCTTGCGTCCAATCCTTCCCGTAATCCAGCTTGTCGCCGGAAGCATGATCGCGTTCGACACCAGGTAGCTGGTCAGCACCCATGTCGCCTCATCCGTCGAAGCCGAGAGGTTGCCGGCGATATGGGGCAACGCCACCGTCGCCACCGAGGAATCGAGCACAACCATGAACGTCGCCGTCATCACCGAGACGGCGATCATCCATCGGTTCGCCGATGGAACCCAGGAGGCGGGCGGGACTCCGCCCATGACGCCCGGAGCTGGAGCCAGGGGAGATGCCGCAGATGGATTCGGATTCGAAG
>DASZYN010000295.1:0-2241 GCA_035545435.1 Acidobacteriaceae bacterium
AAGGAACGAACATGCGTCATCGCAATGCAGGATACAAACTGGGACGGAACACCAGCCATCGCCGCGCGCTGCTGCGCAACCTGGTGACCTCCATTCTTCTCGAGGATCGGATCGAGACCACGGTGGCCAAAGCCAAAGCCGCGCGGCCGCATGTGGAGAAGCTCATCACTCTGGGAAAAAAGGGCGACCTGCATGCACGGCGGCAGGCGCTGGCGTTTCTGCAGACCGGCGAGGCCGTTACCCGCCTGTTCGATACCGTGGCGCCGCGCTATGGCGATCGCAAGGGCGGTTATCTGCGCATCATCCGTTCCGGATTCCGCCAGGGCGACGGCGGCGAGAAAGCTTTCATCGAGCTGGTCGACGCCGAGCAGGTCCTCGACGAAAAGCGCCAGAAGCGCGCCGAAGCTCGCGCGAAGCGCCGTGAAGAAATGCAGAAAGCCATGGCCGAAAGCGGCAAGGGCGAAGAAGGCGGAGAAGCGAAGGGCGAGTAACAGGCACGGTTCGTGCCCCACATCGGCCCGCTGGCGGCAGATGTGGGAACAAGACTCTCCATCACCCGCCTCTGTAACAGGGCACGACCCAAGGGGTGCCCCCCATCTGCCCGGTGTTGGCAGATGTGGGAACAAGGCTCTCAATCAGCCGCCTGTAACAGGGCACGACCGAACGGGTGCCCCACATCTGCCCGGTGTTGGCAGATGTGGGAATGAAGATCTCAATCCAGCCGTCTGTAACAGGGCACGACCCAAGGGGTGCCCCCCATCGGCCCGCTGGCGGCAGATGTGGGAACAAGACTCTCCATCAGCCGCCTTTGTAACAGGGCACGACTTCAGTCGTGCCGATTAGCCCTCAAATTTCTCCGGGCTTCAGCCCCTGAGCTTTCCAGCACTCAAGGCGCATCCTCCGCGGGAGCGCGCTTTTCCTGGGCCGGGCTCGAACCGCCCGCTCACGTTCCTTGCGCAACATGTGCCGCTCCGCGGCACGACGGTAGAAGCCCCGGCCTTCAGGCCGGGGAAAACAGGCAGCCTCCGAGAGGGCCTTCAGGCCGGGCACCGAGCAAAATTTTGCCGCAAACGCGGGCTCCGGACTGATACGCTTCTTCCCACATGCCCAGCGATTCGAACGTAGTGCGGCGCGGTCTGCGCAAGCTCAGGCAGCAGACTCCCGCAGGCCGTGCCGCGAAAACCGCCGAAGAGGCCGAGGCGCGCGCGATTCAAACACGCCTGCTGCCCGCCGTCCTCCCCCAGGTCCCAGGGTTTGAAATGGCGACCGCCTGGCAGCCCTCGGACGAAGTCAGCGGAGACTACTTCGACGTGTTTCCCCTGCCACGAAACCAGACCGCGCTCTGCATCGCCGACGTATCGGGCAAGGGTCTGGCCGCCGCAACCCTGGCCAGCGAACTCCGCGACGCCGTCCACCAATTCGCCCCCGCCGCATCCTCGCCCGCCGAACTCTGCACCCAGGTCAATCAGGCGCTCAGCCGTCCCGGACAAACGCGCTACGTCACGATGTTCTACGGAATGCTCGATCCTGCCTCCCGCCTCCTGCGCTACGAGAGCGCGGGACATTGCCTCCCCCTGCTGGTGCGCGGCGACGGCAGCGTTTGGTTTCCTGCCAGCTTCAGCGGGCTCATGGGCCTGTTTTCGCACTGGCTCTATCAGACCCAGGAGGTTCATCTCCAGAACGGCGACTGCCTCCTGCTCATCACCGACGGAATTCTCCAGGCAGAGAATCGCAAGGGTGAGGAGTTCGGCTACCAGCGCCTCATCGCCCAGGTGGAGAAGGGGCGGACCGGAAGCGCGGAGGCGCTCGGACAGCAGATCCTCGCCGAGCTGACCAGGTTCAGCGGCGGCAAACTCGAGGACGACGCTTCGCTCATTGTGGCGCGGGTGCTGTAACTCGCGATCAGCTTGCAGCCGCGTTGAACGATCCATGATTGCGCCTTCCCGGAATGAGTCTTTGCGCAATCCGGTGAAAAGGAAACCTGCCCCGGCGCCAGCCTCCAGCCATGGTCGAATCGCAGCGGAGATTTTGTGCCCAGCAATCCCGGCGGCCCGAGCAATTCACGGGATTGTAACCGCCGCCCTCACCCGCAACCTTTATATTTTCAGGCATGTCCGCTGAACCTTTGACGCTGGAAAGCGTCGCCGGCCAGGCCCCGGGAAGCCGCATCCTGCGCCTCAAGGGTCCCCTCGTGCTCAACAACATGTTCGAGTTCCAGAGCTTCCTGCGCAACGACCCGCC
>DASZYN010000296.1:0-2245 GCA_035545435.1 Acidobacteriaceae bacterium
TGCCGCTCCAGCGGCAGCCATCCGTTGTCGCAGATAGGCCGCGACGCCGCGACCTCACCCCCGAGCGCCGCCGCGAGGTTCTCCGCCAACGACATATTCTTCTGCTCCTTGATCCCGCGACCCACCGCGACGATCACCTCCGCCTGCGAGAGGTCGACGGTCTGCTTCGCCTCCTGGAAGACCTCATGCGGCGTCACACGCGCCGGCGTATCTGCCACCGCCGCCGTTACATTTTCAACCGGCGCCGACCCCGCCTCCGCCTGGTCGCCGCGAAACGCCCCAATCTGGATCGTCGCCATCCACGGTGCCTCGCCTCCGAAAGAGACGTCGGCCGCAAACTTCCCCTGGAACATCTGCCGCGTGAACTGCACCGCCCCGCCCACAACCTTGTAACCCGTTGCATCCGAGATCAGCGTCCGGTCCAGCGCCAGCGCCAGCCGCGGCGCAAAGTCCCGCACCTGATACGTGTGCGGAAACAGCACCAGCTTCGGCTGCTTCTCCCCAATGAACGCCTTCAGCGCATGGACATACGCGTCCGACGTGTACGCCTTCAGCGCGTCGGCCTCCAGCGCAACCACCTTCGCCACGGCTTTGCCGGCCAGTTCCTGTGCCAGCGCCGCGATTCCGCTGCCCGGCAGCACCACATCTACGGTCCAGCCCGTCGCCTTCGCAATCGCCTGCGCCCCCGCGATCGTCTCAAAGGATACCCGGTTCAGTTTTCCGTCCCGCTGCTCAGCAACAACAAGAATCATGTCCGCCATACGCAAGTCAGGGGAGCCGCAGCTCCCCTCTGTCTCCCCAAACTCTAAACTCTAATCCCTAAACTCTGCTTCTCAGTACTCGTGAATCCGTCCGCGCCGCAGATACGTCCCATACAGACCGAAAATCACCGCCATCACTCCGGCCAGCACGTTGTAGTAGAACATCGGATGCACCCAGCCGGGCGAATAGGTCAGGTCCTGCCCCGTCCACAGCAACAGCAACACAGCGAAAAACGCGAACTGCCCCGCAATCACCTGGAACACCAGCCCCCAACGCCGCCGCGTATCGAGCGCAGCCACCTGCGCCGGGCTCAGATTCCGTTCCGCCTCGGGGATGTTCAGATTCGCCATCGTCGCTTTTCTCTCCTTCAGGGTGCCTGGCTGTCAGGTTGGGGTCGATCCGGACTCGCACAACCGGGGAAACGTCAGCTTACCAAATCCCGCATGCCCCGCGCACGCCGCCGGGTCTGCCAGTCTTTTTTTGGCGCTATCCGCTAAACGCTGCTGGAGGCTCGCGTCCTCAAAGGACGCGCGCCTCATTCTTCAGATACTCCACGACCTGCTTCGCCGCCTCGCCCGCCGGAGCCTCGATCTTGCGCGTCTTCTTCGTGCTTCCCGGGACATACAGCTTCTCGATCTTCTGCACATTTTTCGACAGCTTGCCCTCGACCTCCGCCCACGCTACTTTGCGCAGCGGCTTGTTCTTCGCCTGCTTGATCCCGATCAGCGTCGCGTAGCGCAGTTTGTTGATCCCGCTCTGGATCGTCAGCACCGCCGGCAGGGTCATATCAATGTGCTGATAATGCCCCGCCTCCAGTTCCCGCTTCAGCTTCAACCCCGAGTCCGTCTTCTCGATCCCAATAATGATGGTGGCGTGCGGAATCCCCAGGATCTCCGCCAGCAGCACCCCCGTCTGGGCCGCGCCAAAGTCATCGGACTGCAGCCCGGTCACGATCAGGTCGAAGTTCTCGCCCTCAATCGCCGCGGCAATTGCACGCGCCGTGTTCGCCGCATCCATCTGCGCAAACCGGTCGTCCTCCAGATGAATCGCCCGGTCCGCGCCCTTGGCCAGAGCCTCGCGCAGCACCTGCCCGGCCCGCGCCGGCCCCGCTGTGATCGCGGCGACCTCTCCACCATGCTTTTCTTTCTGGCGCAGAGCCTCTTCCAGCGCAAACGCGTCCGGCTCGTTGGTTTCCCACGAGACGTCATCCCGAATCCACGTCCCTGTCTCATTCAGCCGCAGCGGCGCATCCTTCTGCGGAACCTGCTTGATGCAAACCAGAATCTTCACGAGGCAAAGTATAACGAAGCCTCTCGTCCTCGCGAAAACCGTATACTTAATAGAGAACGCTGCGGCTTGCCCCTGCCCGTTCAAAGAACAAAATCCGTCGCGAGTCTGTGCGCCAAGCGCATGTGCCGGGACGGCCAGTCCATCCCAAATCCCTTGAGAGTTGCATAAGCTGCATGATTTCTGTCAGCAACGT
>DASZYN010000297.1:0-8399 GCA_035545435.1 Acidobacteriaceae bacterium
CCCGCTCCCGCCTTCGACGAGCAGTCGACTCACGAAGAGATGTTCGAGACCGGCATCAAGGTCATCGATCTCATCCAGCCCTTCCTTAAAGGCGGCAAAATCGGTCTCTTCGGTGGCGCCGGTGTCGGTAAGACGGTCATCATCCAGGAACTCATCAACAACGTCGCCACCAAGCACGGCGGCTTCTCTGTCTTCGCCGGCGTCGGCGAGCGCACCCGCGAGGGCAATGACCTCTGGCACGAAATGCAGGAGTCTGGCGTCATCGACCTGAAGGACTTCAGCAAGTCGAAGGCAGCTCTTATCTACGGCCAGATGACCGAGCCGCCCGGAGCTCGTCTCCGCGTGGCGCTCACTGGTCTTACCGTCGCCGAGTTCTTCCGTGACGAAGAAGGCGCCGACACGCTGCTCTTCATCGACAACATCTTCCGCTTTACCCAGGCAGGCTCTGAGGTGTCGACGCTGCTGGGCCGCATGCCCTCCGCTGTCGGTTACCAGCCGAACCTGGCCACCGAAATGGGAGAACTGCAGGAGCGCATCACCTCGACCAAGAGGGGATCCGTCACTTCGGTGCAGGCTGTTTATGTGCCCGCCGACGACCTCACCGATCCAGCGCCGGCGACAACGTTTGCTCACCTCGATGCCACGACGGTGCTCTCGCGTCCCCTGTCGGAACTCGGTATTTATCCGGCCGTCGATCCGCTGGCCTCCACATCGCGCATCCTGGCGCCGCGCGCCGTCGGGCAGGAACACTACGATGTTGCCCAGGGCGTGAAGCGCATCCTCCAACGCTATAAGGACCTGCAGGACATCATCGCCATCCTTGGTATCGACGAGCTTTCGGAAGAGGACAAGATCACTGTGGCCCGCGCCCGCAAGGTGCAAAAGTTCCTCTCGCAGCCCTTCCATGTGGCCGAGCAGTTCACCGGCATTCCCGGCAAGTACTGCAAGATCGCGGATACGGTCCGCAGCTTCAAGGAAGTCATCGACGGCAAGCATGACGACGTGCCGGAGCAGGCGTTCTACATGCGCGGGACCATCGAGGAAGTGCTGGAAGAGGCCGAGAAACTGAAGGCGACCACGAAATAGCTATGGCTGACCAGCTCAAAGTTCGGCTTGTGACTCCCGACCGTATTCTGGTCGATCAGACTGCGGATGCCGTCGAAGTGCCCGGGAAAAGCGGTTACTTCGAGGTGCTCTATGGCCATGCTCCACTGCTGTCTGAGATTGGAGCGGGAGAGGTTCGTCTGCACGGAGGCGAAGGCGGCGATCAACGCTATGTAGTCGCGCGCGGGTTTGTCGAAGTCCTGCCCGAGCGTGTGACGATTCTGGCGGAAAGCGCGCAAAAGCCCGAAGAGATTGATACCGGCGCCGTGCAGGAGCAACTGCAGGAAGGCGAGAAGTTGTGGAACGAGGCGGGGGACGATGCGGAGAAATACGCCCACGCCAATGAAGTCATCGCCGAAGCCGAAGCCAAACTCCAAAGCGCCGGGGCAGGGAAGCATTAACCCTGCCCGCACGCCGCCCGATCGCCCAGGTCTACTTCTTTGAGACTACCGATTTGTAGTTAGCACCCGCCGCCTTTTTCTGCACGGCAACGCCGTCCGTTGCGCTGAGCAGCGGAGTGGTCTTGACAGCCTTGCAGGAGCCGCCCGCCTTGATGGCCAACGCGAACGCGGCCGCGCTGACGTTGTCGGGCATATCGAACATGCCGACGACATCGTAATCTCCAAACGCGAGATAGATGTTGTGGAGTTTTCCGCCCAGCGATTCGATTGCTTTGCGAATTACATCGCTGCGGTCCTGGGGATTGGCAACGAAGGCGGCAACAGCCGCGGTCGTGTACGACACCTGGATCATGTAGCTGGCCATGGGTAACCCTTTCTCGGATTGATCTTGCTGCTGGAGCAGGGAAGCGATTGGGAGGGGCGGCCAGTATACCTCGGCCGATCAGCGATTCGCTCCCGCACCGTTTTTACAGGGCTACGCCAGTTTTAGCCGGGGCTCGTCCTTCACTTCTTCCGAGATGACCAGGAAGCTTTTCAGCGGTGCGGCTCCGAAGGATGTGAAGAACGCCACATCGGCCGCATCACGACCGGTCGCCATCAGAACACGCCCGATCCGCGGCACATTATGCCGTGCGTCGAAAGTCCACCAGCGGTTCTCCAGGTACACCTCGAACCAGGCGCTGAAATCCATTGGAGACGGCGCCGGTGGAACCCCAATGTCCCCCAGGTAGCCGGCCACGTAGCGCGCCGGAATCCCCATCGCCCGGCAAAATGTGATGGCCAGATGCTGGAAGTCCCGGCACACGCCCTGCCGCTCGGTAAATACATCGAGCGCCGTCTTTGTCGGACGAGCGAACGCGTAGCCGAAGGTCACCTTGGCGTTTACCCAATTACAAATCGCCTGCACGCGCTGCCAGCCCGGGACGGTGTTCCCAAACAGATCGAACGCTGTCGGAGTGAGGCTTTCGACCTCGCAGTAGCGGCTGGGCAGCAGGAAACGAAGCACCTCATGCGGAAGCTCGGCAATCGCATGAGCCCGCGCCTCGGGCTGCGCCGGGTCCGCCAACCCTGAATCGTCAAACAGGAAATCGCTGCTTAGCCGCAGCGTGCCCTTCGGCGCCAGAAATCGCGTGCAGAGATTGCCGAACGAGTCCGCATATTCTTCGACGGCAATCGCGGGTTCCACGGTGACGCGATCCGGTTCCCGCAGTCCTGCGGAGCGGGATGTGTGCACGCGCAGCTGGGCCACGCAGGCCACCGGTTCCGGGATGTCGAACTGCATGTCATAACCCAGGCGAAGGAGCATCGGGCCTCGTGGTACCGTCCGCACGCCGCCGATTGGGCGGCGCGGTGATCTTAAGATGTAGATGCCTGCCCCGGATGTTGGTCGAATCCCTTTGATTCAAGGGGGAAAGCTGTCAAAATGACCTGAACAGCACCTACGTCTCCCTGGGAGCAGCCCCCACTCAATGACCTACTGTCTGGGCATCATGACACAGGAAGGACTCGTCATGGCATCGGATTCGCGCACCAATGCCGGATTCGACGACCTGAATATCGCACGCAAGATGCACACCTTCTCGCAGCCGGGTGAGCGCGCCTTCGTCGTGCTGAGCAGCGGCAGCCTTTCCCTCAGCCAGTCTGTGGTGAACCTGGCACGCGCCCGCTTTGGGTCGGGCGACGGTCTGGCGCGCGTAGGCAGCATGTACGATGCCGCCCGCGAACTGGGAGACTGCGTCCGGCAGGTGGCAGAGCTGGATCGTGCCGCGCTGGAGCGCGACAACTACTCCTTCAACGTGCATCTGCTGCTCGGCGGTCAGGTCCGCGGCGAGGAGCCCGCGCTTTATATGATCTATCCCCAGGGCAATCCCCTCTGCGCGACTGAGGAGTCGCCGTTTCTGCAACTGGGCGAATACAAGTACGGGCGCCCGCTTCTGGATCGCGGTGTAGTCTTCGGCTCCACCAGTCTTATGGTCGCGGCCAAATATGCTTTGCTCTCCTTCGACGCCACCATGCGTTCCAATGGCGCGATTGGTCCACCCATCGAGCTGATGTTGTATACGCGAAACAGCCTCACCCTGGACTGCTACCGCAAGTTCACGCAGGGTGATTCCGAACTGCAAACCATCCACGCACGCTGGGAGCAGTCGTTGCGCCGTGCCGTTGAAGATCTCCCTGAAATTCACTTTGCCAGTTCGCCTGTGGAAGACAGCCCACAGGCATTGCTGATCTAGCTGTTCCTCTCACGATTCCTGCCGGGCCATGCGCACCGTGGCGCACCCTATGAGCCTCCCTGTCGAATCGCAACCCGAACGCGGTTTCTGGTCGTCGATCCGTGAAGCCCTGCGCGGTTCGCATCAGGACTTTACGACCGGCAGCCTGAACCGGTCCATTCTTCTCCTGGCGATTCCCATGGTGCTGGAGATGGTGCTCGAATCGCTCTTTGCGGTCGTGGACACCTTCTGGGTGGGCAGGCTGGGTGCCAGCGCCGTCGCCACCATCGGCCTGACCGAGTCAATTCTGGCCCTTGTCTTCGCCATTGGCCTCGGCGTCTCGCTGTCGACCACGGCGATGGTCGCCCGCCGGATCGGCGAGAAAGATCCCGAAGACGCGGCCATCTCCGCAGTTCAGGCCATCCTGCTCGGACTCCTCATCTCCGCCGGGCTCGGCATACCCGCCGGCATTGAAGCTCCGCACTTGCTCCGTCTTATGGGCGCGTCGCCCGCCATCGTCACTGTGGGCTCCGGCTATGCCCGCATCGCACTCGGCGGCTGCGGCGCTATCATCATGCTCTTCCTGAACAACGCCATTTTTCGCGGAGCTGGCGATGCCGCCATCGCCATGCGCCTGCTTTGGGTTTCGAACATCATCAACCTTATCCTCGATCCGTGCCTCATCTTCGGTCTCGGACCGTTCCCGCACCTCGGGGTCACCGGCGCAGCTCTGGCCACATTCACCGGCCGCAGCATCGGCGTCTTGTATCAGTTCTACCGGCTCATGCGCGGGACCGAGCGCATCCAGATTCTCACCCGCCACATCTACCTCAACGTTCCTGTGCTGTGGAGGTTGTTGCGCGTTTCCCTCACCGGCATCCTGCAGTTTGCGATTGCCAATGCCAGCTGGATCGGCCTCGTGCGCATCATCTCGCTCTTCGGCGACGCAGCCGTTGCGGGATACACCGTCGCCATTCGCATCGTGATCTTCTTCATCCTCCCGGCCTGGGGTCTCAGCAACGCCGCCGCCACGCTGGTCGGCCAGAACCTCGGCGCGCGCCGTCCCGATCGCGCCGAGCAAGCCGTGTGGCGAACTGGCCTCTACAACATGCTCTTCCTTGCCCTCCTCGGCGCATTCTTCATCGTCTTTGCGACGCCCGTTGTGCGTCTCTTCGTCAGCGACCCTGCGGTGATCGCGATCGGCGCACGTGCTCTGCGCACCTTTGCCTGCGGCAATATCGCCTATGCGTGGGTCATGGTCCTGCTCCAGGCTTTCAATGGCGCGGGGGATACCGTTACGCCCACCTTCGTGAACTTCTTCGGCTTCTGGGTTCTCGAAATCCCCCTCGCATGGTGGATGGCGACGCGCCTTCAGCTTCGTGCCGAAGGCGCCTTTCTTTCTGTCGTGATCGCAGAAGCTTCCATCGCTGTGATCAGTCTTATCCTCTTCAAACAGGGCCGATGGAAGAAGCAGCGAATTTGAAATAGCTATTCGCCGAACGCTTTTTTGATAAAGGTCACGATCCTCTGCCTCCCGTCGAAGCCATGCCACGGTTCCGGGCTGGGAGCCCCGAAGATCCCGCCGGCGAGCGGGCCGTGATCTTCACGCGGATACTGCACCATCTCCACCGGTACGCCCATTTGTCGCAGCGCGCGATACATTTCCTGGCTCTGCCCGAGCGGGTCGGTTTTGTCGCTCTCGCCCTGCAGCAGCAGGAAGGGTGTCTTTGCCTTTCCCACGGTCGCTAGCGGGCTCTGCCGCCATGCGCTCTCTGCGTGCTCCCAGGGATAGCCGCCGTAGAACCACCGGTCGTAATACGATCCCGCCTCGGTTCCGTATTCGCTCTCCTGATCGATGACCGGAGCGCCGCTGATGATGGCCTTGAAGCGATCGGTGCGACCTTCGACGAAGCCAGCCATCTCACCCCCATAGCTGTAGCCCATGAGCGCCATTTTGCGGTCGTCGATCGGGTACTTCGCCAGGACCATATCGACACCGGCCATGATGTCGCGATAGTCTCCGCCGCCCATATCGTTTTTGTTTGCTGCGGCGAAGGCCGCGCCGTAGCCAGTGCTGCCTCGGGGATTGCTGCGCAACACGGCCCACCCCTGACCCAGCAGAAATTCCGTCAGGGCATTCCAGTTGTCCTCGAACGCGCCCGTCGGCCCGCCGTGCACATCGACAATCAGCGGAACCTTGCCCTTCGCTGCCTGGGCCGGCAAATAAAGCAATCCTTCAATGGTTAGATTGTCGCTCTTCCATGAAAGCGGGCGCGACTTCACTTCCGGCCACTTCGCCGGCAGCATGTCGGGTGTGTTCAGCGTGCGTCCTGCATCACCCGGTTTGTCTGCATAGAAAAGCTCCATCGGTTTATCGCTGGAGGACCCAAGCCACACCCACGCTGTGTGCTTCGCGTTGGTGTTGAACTGCGACACCGTCGTCCTATCGAAATGCAATGGCTGACGCTGATCACCCGCGAATCGCATCAGGGTGGTGTGAAAGCCCATTTCCACGGGCTCGAAGACGGCACCCGCTTCCGCAATTGGCTCCTCATGGCCGGTGCTGCCGTCGAAGCCATCGGTGAGATCGCGAATCGAACCATCGGCCATCGTCAGCTCGTACAGGTCTTCGTAGCCTGGAGGAGCATCGGCTTTGCTCTGCGCGAGGAAGTCAATGTGACTCGCATCGTCGGACCACACTGCGGCTCCGATGGTGGCAGGCGCCGCTTTGATCTGCGATGGATGCTCGGGATTCGCGGTCGCGACCAACCACGCTTTGCCTGTCGGTTGCAGATCGCTGGCTTCATTCATTTCCTCTGTGATCGCGACCAGTTTGTCACTCTGCTGCGCCCACGAAACCCTCTGCACGTCGGGCGGAACTGCTGTGGGCGTGAGCTTCCCGTCAGCCGGATCGAGCAGATACAGACGGGATCCATGCGGATCATGATTCACCCATACCGCGTCGGCTTTATCATCGTGCTGCTTTTTCTCGCCGGGCGTCTGGGGATCCCGAACGATGAGCGCGATGTGTTTTCCATCCGGCGCGATGAAGTAGCGGGCCACGTCGGCCTCCAGGGGTTCTGGCTTGGCGTCTTTCTTTTCCGCTGAATCCTTTTTCGCGGGTGGGATAGCATCCGCTTCCTTCGACTCATCCACAAGTGGGGCGATTTTCACCTCGAACGCATGCGCCTCGCCGCCATTCATCGGCAGGCGAAACAATTGAGTGTGCTCACCGCGATGCGCGACAAACAGGATGCTCCCGCCATCGGGCATCCACTGTCCCTGCGACTCGCCGCGCTTGTCACTGGCTGGCGACCATGTCAGCTGGCGCGAGGTATTGGTCTTTACATCCACGAGCCAGAGATGCGTTTTGCCCCCGTCGGCTGTTGAGTCCGCGATCTGAATTAAAACCTGCTGTCCATCGGGCGAGACCTTTGGCTGGGCCATCGAGCGTACGTGGCGCATGTCCTCGTTGGAAGGGAAGTGATCTTCAGCGATCGCGTGCCCGAGGGGAAACGAACCGAGGCAAACCGCTGCCAGGAGCGTGCATCCTGAGATTTTCAGCATGCACAGAGCATATCGCAGCACTCAGGGAAGTTCCTGTGTCCAGCCGTCACATTAGACTGAGATCATGCTGCATCTGCTCAATCCGATTCCGGCCGATGAGATTCGTCTGATTGTGTTTGATCTGGATGGAACGCTGATCGATTCGCGCCGGGACCTCACGAACTCCATCAACGCCATGCTCACTGAGTTTGGGCGCGACCCGCTCCCCGAGCCCATCATCGCTACCTATATTGGGGACGGAGCCGGCATGCTGGTGCGCCGCGCGCTGGGTGATCCTGAAGACGAGCCGCTGGTCGAAAGGGCTTTGCAGCATTTTCTGGCTCATTACCGCGAACACAAGCTGGATTACACCTATGTATATTCCGGGGTGTTCGATTCGCTGGAGGCGCTGCGCACTCGCGCTGGCGGTGATCCGCGCAAGATGGCCGTCCTAACCAACAAGCCTGTGCGGCCTTCGGTGGACATCTGCGACGCGCTGGGCCTGAGCCCGTTCATGTTCCGCATCTACGGCGGCAATAGCTTTGCCACCAAGAAGCCTGAGCCGGAAGGCCTGAACGCGATCATTCACGAGGCCGGCGTGGCTCCTGGCGAGACGCTCATGATCGGCGACTCCAGTGTCGACATTCTCACCGCGCGGCGCGCTGGCGCATGGGTGATTGGCTGCCGGTTCGGACTTTCCTCGCACACTGTCGAGGACATTCCCGCTGACTGCCTTGTCGATTCCGCGGGCGAATGGGCGCAGGCGCTCTCGGTCGAAAGCAAGGCGCAATGCGGGGCCAATTCCTCGCGCTGTTGAGCGCGAGTTCCATCGCGCAACGCTTCTGGGTTGCCCTCGCGGCTGCGAATTTTCACGCAAAAACGCGCGGACCCCGTCGGGACAGCGCGCATCCCATGAACTGAACGAGGCACCTCCCACGATGTGCAAAGGAGAGATGTGCAAAGGAGAGAACCATGAGAATCGCAAAACACGCGACCGCTCTCGTACTGGGTTTGGCGTTATGTGGCGGCACTGCGCTGGCTGTTCATGCGCAGGAGGGCTCGCCCTGGCAACCTGTCGAACCTACGGGAAGCTGGTCGCATGCATGGCACAGTGGTTTCCACGATGGCATTGAAG
>DASZYN010000298.1:0-9399 GCA_035545435.1 Acidobacteriaceae bacterium
TTTGGAGATGGCTCCCGAGAGGAACGGCTGGGTTGCGGCCATCATGCGAACGTGGCCCATGTAATGAATGGAACGGGTGCCCTTGGCGGGCTTGAAGCTGCAGTCGAACACGGCAAGGTGCTCAGGCTTGAGGCCGGGCGCGCCTTCGATGGTGCCGGTGGCGTCGATGTAGCTGACGATGGCGTCGACCTGATCGTTGTTGTAGCCGAGCTTGAAGAGCGCGGTGGGGACGGTGTTGTTGACGATCTTGATCATGCCGCCGCCGACCAGCTTCTTGTACTTCACGAGGGCAAGGTCGGGCTCGATTCCGGTGGTGTCGCAGTCCATCATGAAACCGATGGTGCCGGTGGGAGCAAGCACGGTGACCTGGGAGTTGCGATAGCCGTACTTTTCGCCGTGCCGAAGCGCCTCGTCCCAGCAGTCTTTGGAAGCGCTGATGAGACCGTCGAGCTGCGGAACGGCAAAGGTTTTGTCGCCCGCGGTTTTGCTCTTACCGATGTTGTTGACCTCGGCGCGATGCATGCGGATGACGTCGAGGAAAGGTTCGCGGTTGACGTAGAAGCCGGGGCAGGCGCCGCCTTCGTGCGCGACGGAGGCGGTGAGCGGCGTGGCGGAAGCCAGCGGCGGGCAGGCTTCGGCAATGCGGGCGGACTGCAGATAAGCCTCGCCGCACATGATGGCGGTGAGGGTGGCGGCAAAGTCGCGTCCGGCGTCGGAGTCATACGGCAAGCCGAAAGCCATGAGCAGGGCGCCGAGGTTGGCATAGCCGAGGCCGAGGGGCCGGTAGTCGTGGGAATTGCGGGCGATGGCTTCGGTGGGATAGCCGGAGTTATCGACGAGGATCTCCATCGCGGTGATCATGATGTCGATGGCCGCGCGATACGCCGGGATATCGAAGGTGCCGGCGGGAGTCACAAACTTGAGTAAGTTGAAGCTGGCAAGGTTGCAGGCGGAGTTATCGAGGAACATGTACTCCGAGCAGGGATTCGACGCATTGATGCGCGCCGTGTTCTTGGAGGTGTGCCAGCGGTTGATGGTGGAGTCGTACTGCATGCCCGGATCGCCGCACTGGTAGGTCGCTTCGGCGATTTTGGTCATGATGTCGCGGGCTTTGTAAGTCTTCACCGGTGTGCCGTCTTTCACGGTGCGGGTGGAGAAGTCGGCGTCTCCCTCGACGGCGCGCATGAACTCGTCGGTGACGCGCACGGAGTTGTTGGCGTTCTGGAAGAAGATGCTGCTGTAGGCCTCGCTGTCCGGTCCTGAAGATCCGTCGTAGCCTTCCCGCATCAGGGCCCAGGCTTTGGCTTCTTCTTTGGACTTGCACTCGATGAAGTCGACGATGTCGGGATGGTCGACGTTGAGGATGACCATCTTGGCGGCGCGGCGGGTTTTGCCGCCGGATTTGATGACGCCGGCGAAGGCGTCGAAGCCGCGCATGAAGCTCAGGGGACCGCTGGCGGTGCCGCCGCCGGAGAGGGTCTCGGCCGAGCCGCGAATCGTGGAGAGGTTGGTGCCGGTGCCCGAGCCCCACTTGAAGAGCATGCCCTCGGTTTTGGCGAGGGTGAGGATGGAGTCGAGCGAATCCTCGACGGCATTGATGAAGCAGGCCGAGCACTGCGGCTTGCGGTAGCCGGTAACGGAAAACTCGACGGCGCAGGTGTGCTGGTTCCAGTGCCAGTTCTGCGCGTCGGAATTGGGCTCGAGGCGGTCGCAGCCGACGTTGAACCAGACCGGCGAGTTGAAGGCGACCTTCTGCGTCACGAGCAGGTGGGCGAGCTCGTCGTGGAAGAGGGCGGCGTCTTCGGCGCTGGCGAAGTATCCGCCGGCCAGGCCCCAGTCGCGGATGGTTTCAGCCACGCGGCCGATGAGCTGGCGAACGCCGGTTTCGCGCTCGGGCGTGCCGAGCTGCCCGTGGAGATATTTGCTGGCGACGATGTTGGTCGCGGTCATGGACCAGTCGACGGGGACCTCGACGTCCTTCTGCTCAAAGATGGTCTTGCCGCCGGCGTCGGTGATAGCGGCGGTGCGGCGCTCCCACTGCACCTCGTCGTACGGAGAGGCGTTGGGTCGGGAGAAAGTGCGCGCGAAGCGCAGAGCCTTTGTTCCGGAAGCCGTAGCGGAGGTGGGGGTGGTGGGATGGCCGGCGTCCTGAACGGACGTCGAAGTTTGAGCCAGGGGTGCGGATTTCCTGGTATCGGCCATGGGTAATTCCTCTCTGGTAGTGATGTTGCGCCTGATGCGCTGATTCTGCCTGGGTACTACGGTTCTGGCTGGCCCTGGGCCGGAGCGACGAGGCTCCGGGAAAACTGGACGTCACCGCAAAGGAAAAAGGGCAAAAAGGCCCCCCGGATCCGATCGCGGCAGGACAAAAATTCGAAACCATGGCGGATCAGAAACCGCAGGAACTCAGGCGAGGGTGCTTCCTGATGGGGGAGGCGACGACCGCTTTTTCTTGAGAACCTCTTACGGGTTACTTAGAGCCGCAGATGGGAAAGTACCTCTGTTAATGGGGTGTGTCAAGCGCAAACCACTACATCTGGTATTTTACGCGCAGTTGGGGGAATCTACTCGCATAATTCCCGGAATTCACTTGTGCAGAATCGCGGAAAGGCGCATGCGGCGCGGGTTTGAAGCGCGAATCAAAACGCGGCCGGGACGAAGGGTGAGGGTCCGGTGGCACGCTTCGCCCCGGCCGGATCTGAGGATTTTTGCATGTGCCACGGATTGAGGCTACGCGCCAGGGTGGGGTGGGACAAGATGCGGGAATGGTGCAGTTTCGGTGGAAAGGTGTGGGAGGGGTGGAAAACAGGGACTCGCCGTCCGGGCGGACGCGCTTCGCGCCTTCAGCCAGGGTTCAGCATTCCGCATCCGCCCTCGACCATCCCTCGATGGTGGTCCCGGACAGGCAGCGAGGCGCAACGCTGTAGCCGCTGTAAGGCAGCGCTTTTTCGATGCGGTGGAAGTTTGCACCGCGATGACGCGAGCGGTCGACAGCAACAGGACTAGACTGCGGACGCTGAATGAAGCGAGCCTGCCGCTGATTTCTCTTTCGGGCCCCTGAAGCTTCCGTGAGGTCGATGCACCAATGCGCGGGCCCGCGGCTGACACCTGCGCTCCGGTGATGCGCCTGGGACGTCCGGGCACGAGTTGAGGAGCGCGCACGATTCACACGAATCATCCGGGTCCTCGACCCCCTTCGGGCTGCTTGCGAAGCGTGGCAACTCCACGTTCTGCTTCCGGGTCGATCCTCGGATTCCGGGCCATAGCAGGAAGGAGATTGCTTATGTTTTTCCATCGCAAAGATCTGATGGTTCCGGTTGAAGTGCGGAAGCCGGATCCGATTTATGCGCAGTTTCTGCTGCAGCAGTTTGGCGGAGCAACGGGCGAACTGACCGCGGGCCTGCAGTACTGGATTCAGTCGTTCCACTGCCCCAAGCCAGGAATTCGCGAGATGCTGCAGGACATCGCAGTGGAGGAGTTCGGGCACCTCGAACTCGTCGGCAAGCTGATTGAGGAGCACACCCGGGAGATCGAAAAGACTGCGCCCGAGGTGCAGCACAACCCGATCTTCGCGATTCGCGGCCGCGGACCGCATCTGGTCGATGACGCTGGCGTGAGCTGGACGGCGGCGTACATCAATGAAGGCGGCGATGTGGTGCGCGACCTGCGCGCGGATATCGCAGCCGAAGCCGGCGCGCGTGAGACCTATGAGGTGCTGCTGGAGAGGGCTCCGGATCCGGGCACAAAGCGAGTGATCCTGTATTTGCTGACTCGCGAAGTGGCGCACACGAAGATGTTCATGAAGGCGCTGGAGTCGCTGGGCAAGCTGACCGAGCCGCTGTTCGGCAATGTCAAGCCCGACGAGACGGTGAAGGTGTACTACCACCTGTCGTCGAATGGGCAGGCGCAGCGCGGCCCGTGGAACCAGGAACCGGAGTTCACGTATGTGGCCGATCCGGTGAAGATGATCGAGCATCACGAGTTGGCTGGAGTGGGCGGCAAGCGGTAAGTGCCGGCCCGAAAGCCTGTGTCAACGGCGACCCATCTTCAGTGAGCAGGAGGATCACTGAAGATGGGGCGCTGTACGTCTGGGACAAATGAAAAATTAGGGGAAACGGCGAGGCCAGCGTATGCGAGCGTGCGAACTCACTTGTAAAACATCATTCCCGGCGCAGAGCATTCGTCGGATCCACCGAGCTGGCGCGCAGAGCTGGGATAAACCCGGCAAGTCCAGCGGCGACAGCGAGTGAGAAGGCCGCGCCGAACAGCGTCCAGGGGTCGTGAGGGTTGAGTCCGAAGAGCTGATTGCGGATGAGGCTCGTCAGGGCGAGCGCGAGCCCGGCTCCAGTGGCGAGGCCGACCAGAACCATGAAGGACGCCTCCCGCATGACCATGCCGATGATCCTGGATCGCGTTGCGCCAAGCGCGATGCGGATGCCCATCTCGCGGGTGCGGCGCGTGACGGTGTACGCCATCACACCATAGAGGCCGATGACCGCGAGCAGCATGGCCAGTGCGCCAAAAACGGTGGAGAGGCTCGCGATCAGGCGCTCGGTGGTGAGGGACCACCCGATCTCCTCGTCGACGGTCTGCAGATCCACGAGGGGAACGCGGGGGTCAAACCGGCGCATGCGTTCGCGAAGCGCATTTTCGAGATCCCGGGGATCGCCCTGCGTGCGCAGGTAAACCGTCATGAAGCGGAAATTCGTGCCCTGCAAATACGAGAAGTAAGCCTGCGGCGGAGGAGTCTCGCGCAGGTCGCGATACTTCGTATCGGGGATAACGCCGATGACCTGGATGTTGGGTCGGAGATCGGGCTTCTGATCATCGACCAGTCCGAAGCGCCGTCCCATTGGATCTCCGGGCGGGAGATAGCGCTTCGCAAAACTTTGGTTGATGACTGCGACCATCTGCGGGCCGCGGTCCTGGTCGGTGAACTCGCGGCCTTCGAGGATGGGGATGCCGAGCGTGGAGAAATAGCCGGGGCCGATCTGGCTGAGCACAGGCTGCTCGCGCTGCGGCGCTCCGGATTCCTGTCCGATGATGGCATTTTGCCAGGCATAGCCCTTGAGGATCGGCATCGACGACAAGCCAACGGCAGAGACACCGGGCATCGTCTGAAGGTTGGTGTTCAACCGCTCGTAAAAGGATTCGGTTTGATCGTTGGAATAGCCATTCAGCGACGGGTCGAGGGTGAACTCGATCAGGTGACGGGTGGGGAAACCCGGGCCGAGGTTGCGGAGGTTGCGCAGGGTGCGCACGAAGAGACCGGCTCCGACGAGCAACAGCAGCGACAGAGCCACCTGAGCGACGACGAAGAGGCGACGCAGCGGCACACTGGCGGCCGATCCGGAGCCGGACCTTTCCTGAAGCGACGGCGCAATCGCGGTGCGTGAACCCCGAAGAGCCGGCATGAGGCCAAAGGCGAGAGAGGTGACGAGCAACATGCCCAGGGTGAAAGCGAGGACGCGAATATCCGGAACAGGTGAGACAGCAAATTCCGTGGCTTGATTCGCGGGCAGAAACGTCAGAACCAGGAGATGGTCGGCAAGGAAAGCCAGCGCCAGGCCGAGAAGCACGCCGGCGCCCGAGAGCAGCAGCGTTTCCACCATGAGCTGCCGAACGATGCGTCCGCGGGCGGCGCCGATGGCGAGGCGAACCGCCATCTCTCGTTCGCGCACCGTGGCGCGCGCCAGCAGGAGATTGGCAAGACTGGCGCAGGCCAGCAGAAGGACGGCTGCGGTGAGCGCGATGAGAATCCAGAGCGGACGCTGCATCGTATCGCGCAGGCCGTTGTCGGAACCGGGCACCACCTCGATGCGATTGCGGAGGAATCGCAGGCGATCGTCGTTGGTAAACGAGCGGAAGTCGGGCTGCTGAACCTCCATCTGAAGAATGCTGTGCAGTAAAGGCTGAAGCGAGCTTTGCGCCTGCTCCGCAGTGATCCCGGGCTTGAGCCGGCCGTAAGCGCCGACCCAGGCGAGACGGCGGCGGCGATCCTTCAGGCCGTCGGAGTGCGGCGTCATCTCCGTCTTCATCATGATGGGGATGAACATCTGCGCAGGGTTGCCCAGCTCGACTCCATCGAAGCCGCGTTGTGCGACGCCGATGACCGTCATGCTGTGGCCGTTGAGCTCAATCGTTCGACCGACGATCGACCGGTCGGCGTTGAAGTAGTTTCGCCAGAAGCTGTAGCTGAGAACGACGACTGGCTGGCTGTCGGGGACTTTGTCGTCGTCGGGGGCGATGGTGCGGCCCAGCGCCGCCCCCACGCCAAGAAGCGGAAAATAGGAACCGGAAATGAGTTCGCCCATCACCTGCTGCGCGCGATCCTGGTACCCAACGGTAACGGTGATGGGAAAGCGGCAGAACATATCGGTGAAAACCTGGTTGCGATCGCGGAGGTCCTCGAACATCGGCCACGAGATGCGGTCGGCTCCGTAGGTATTGCCATAGTTGTTGCCGCGGATCGTGACCTTCATCAGGCGCTCAGGCTGTTGGACGGGAAGGAGTCGCAGCACGATCTGATCGAGGAGGCTGAACATGGCGGTGTTGGCGCCGATGCCCAGGGCCAGCGTGGCGACAGCAACAAGGGAAAAGGCGGGATTCTTCCGGAGGGTTCGCAGGCCGTAGCGGATATCCTGGGAGAGCCTCTCCAGTGACACGCCGGCACGGATGTCGCGAACCCCCTGGCGAATCTGCTCGGCGCCACCCATTTCACGACGGGCGGCACGCCGGGCTTCTTCGGGGGACAGACCCGATTTCATCTTTTCTACAGAAACCAGATCCAGATACGCGCTGAGTTCTTCATCGAGGTCGGTGTCGAGCTGCTGTTTGCGAAACAGGTTTTTCAAAAGCGAGCGCAGCCGGCTGATCATAGCGCCTCCTGGCGGATGCCCAGCGCCGCTCCCATGGCGAGAGAGATGCGCTCCCAGCGTGCGGTCTCGGTCTGGAGCTGCTTTCGTCCGGCTTTGGTCAGCGCATAGAATTTGGCGCGCCGATTGGTTTCCGCCTGACCCCAGCTGGAGGTGAGCCAGCCGGCCTGCTCCATGCGATGGAGTGCGGGAAACAGTGAGCCGGCTTTCACGTCGAAGGCAGCGTTCGTCATTTGCGCGATGCGGCGGGAGATGCCCATGCCGTGCAGTTGCTCGAGCGCGAGGGCTTTGAGGATGAGGAGATCGAGAGTGCCCTGCAGGAGATCGGACTGGGGACCGGCCATGGGGGGCTCCTATTGACTGTCTATAAGACAATAGGCCTTCTCTTATAGACAGTCAATAAGACGGCAGAGAGGAATTCGATTCTATGTTGTGCGCATCAAGCCGGAGGAGACGTAAAGATGGACTGCACGCTGGTCTTCAGACGGGGCGGGGCTGCGTGGGCCATGGAATCCGGAGCTGGAGGTCATGTACGGCGCCGATCGCTATAGCAATGCGCAAACCATTGGTCATTAGGGGAAATCGCGGTGCCAAGGTATGCTCATAGCAGGGCAGAGCATTCATGGCTCCTCCCTTCCCTTTTGGCCTTTTCTCGATCGCTGTTTTCCGGCTGAGCCGGTTAGCCCCCAGCGAACCCTGTTGCCTCGAGCTATGGCTTGCGTAGTTCACGATCCACAACCGGGAAATGAGGCAAGGGCATGCGATCGAATCTGGTGTACTCCGCGGGACTGAAGATTGAGAACCGCTTTCTGCTGGCGACTGTGGTGATGCGCGCCGTGCGCAAGCTGCACATCGACTCCACGCGGACGGAAGACACGACGAACAAGGTGCTGGGCCAGGTAGCGGAGGGCAAGTTCGTTGAAGTGGAGTTGCCGGCGATCGTGCCGCCTCCTGCGGTGGACGTGCTGCTGATCGGGTCTGCGGCTTAGGTCGAACCTGGTTCTCGGCAAGGTTGGGCTCGACCGGGCGTACGTTCACGGATGCGGCCGATCCAGACTCTAAGAAACAGCGCCCCATCTTCTGTGACAAAGAGGGAGATGGGGCGGTGGCGCGTTTGGGGACGGTCGTCGCTGTCGATCCCGTGAGGATCGCGTCACTTGATCACTGAAATCCCAAATGTCCACTGCCGCGAGCGCGCGTAATTATTCGCCGCGTTCACTGAGTCGGAGTATTTGATCGTCAGTTCGGAATTCAGAAGATTGTCCTTCTGAATGAGCTGGAACTTCTCGAAATTCAGGTTCGAGAGCGGGATCACGATCGAGGCATCTCCATAACCTTCGACCCGCTGGCTGCCCGCCTGGGTCTTATCCCGAGGCAGATACCACAGCCCCAGATCGATCCGGGAGCCAACACAGAACTGTCGCGATGTGCTGTCGCCGGCTTTGGCACCGATCCACTTCCGATAACGCGAGCACAAACCTGGCAGGACATAAAAAGGTTCGATGGCCAGCGCCGGATTGACGGAAAAGTCATCCCCGGACAGCCGGGGAGTGGCCGCAGTCACTTCCTGCGCAAAGCGGTGCGTATATTGCGCCGCGAGGGCAAATTCAGGAGCCAGGGGCGCGTCAATCCAGCTGTTGTTCAGCCCCTGGCGCGTCCAGTACCAGGGGACCAGCCCGGAAAGTGAAAGATTGCTGACGGCGGAAAGTGAGCTGGCCGTTTGATTTCCCTGGAGGGTCTCGCTCACCTGGACCGGCGTGTACCAGGCGGAGAGAAGGCCCCACTGCGAGCCGGCCGTCACTGCGAAGGAGCTCATGGTGTCCTTCGCATCGGTCGAGAAGAGGTCGTTTGTATTGATGAATACCGGCGAATGGCCAACATAGGGTACGCCGAAAGAGACCGAGAGTTGGCCCACATCGCGGGTGGTCCCGTTCGTGAGAGCCTCGCCGGGCGCGGCCTGAGGGAGAACGGAGACGCTGTAAGAGGTGGAGGCGGGGAATGCCTGAGCGGCAGACACAAGGTTGGCGCCGGGGGAGAGTCCCGTCAGAGCGGCGTCGGGTAAGCCTTCGAGACTGACGACATACTTCGTATTGGTATCGACTTTCTCGCGGAGCAGGAGCAGGACCGGTGCGGGAGTGGGGCGGTCGTTGCAGTTTTCATGCCCCACCGGCATGACCGCCGAAACCGGGATTCTCTTTGTCGAACCTGAAACCGTCACCGCATAGGACGAAGGGCTGGCGCAGTTCCATCCATGGTCTTCGGCACTTCGGATGACGGCGACGAATTTCTCTCGCGTGGCCAGGTCGCCGGTAGTTCCATTGAGGAACACCTCAATCGATGCGGCTGGCTTCATGCTGGGATAGGCAGCTCCCGAATAGAAGCTGACCCGCAGAGGCAGGCTCTCCGAGGACGCGGCGTTCGCCGTTGGTTGGGCGGACGATGAAGCGGGCAGGGAGAGGAGGGTCCAGCTCAGCGCCACAGCCATCCATGTGCGGTGAGCGGGGCTCATCCAGTCACCACGATC
>DASZYN010000299.1:0-5377 GCA_035545435.1 Acidobacteriaceae bacterium
CTTCTTCCAGAACACTCACAAGTAGCCGCCTTCAGTCCTTTTCGGGCTAGCCCAATTGGGACGGGGATGTTGAAAGCCAAACGTGAAACCCGGCTGCAGTCGGCTCGCTGCGATTGCTCGCCCAGCCAACGGGGATGTTGCAGCCTCTGTTGCTTTAGACGCGCCGCGTGCGGGTAAGTCGCAAAAGGACTTGTCCGCAAGGGCTTGTCGTTGCCGTTAGTTTACCGCATTGGCACCTCGAGGTTGAAATCCGCAATCCCGTTCGAGATACGGTGTGACACAAACACCGTGGCTAAAGCCCCTGAGTTTGGAGCGGCTTATTCCCCGGGCTGAAGCCCGGGGCTCTTTACCGCCATCGCGAGGCTCAAGCCTCACGATTCTGGGCACCGGAGGCATTTCGATTTTGACCGTTGCTCGCGCGTGAACAGCATGGATGCCGACGCTGCAGGGTCAGTCGAGGAGGTTGCGGCTGTACCAGTCGCGGCGCGTGAGGGGGAGGCCGCTTCGGCCGCGATCGGGGCGGCTGAGGAGGGTTTGATAGACGCCGATGTCACCGCGTTCGAAGGCCGCGGCGCATCCGGCCATGTAAAGGAGCCAGATGCGATACGTGAGCTCGGGGACTGACTGCAGTAATACGTTGCGGCAGGCTGTTAGACCGCGGACCCAGTGGCGCAGGGTGAGAGCGTAGTGCTCGCGCAGGTTTTCGACGTCGCGGACCTCGAAGCCGGCGTCTTCGGCAGCGGCGATCGCCTCGGTGAGCGTGACCAGGTAGCCATCGGGAAAGACCCACTTCGCGATGAAGGAGTCGTTGCCGCGTGATGTCGAGTGGGGAGAGCGCGCGATGCCGTGATTCAGGAAGACGCCGCCCGGCTTGAGCAGGCGGTACATTTTGTCAAAGTAAACCGGTAGGTTGGACAAGCCGACATGCTCGTACATGCCGACGCTGGCGATTTTGTCGTAAGTGTTTTGGGCCGGATCGAGCCGGCGGTAGTCGATGAGGCGCACGCGGCACGTGTTTTTGAGACTGTGATCCTCAATGCGCTGGCTGGTGACAGATTCCTGACTGCGGCTGAGCGTAATGCCGTCGGCGCAAACGTGGTGATGCGCCGTTGCGTGCAGGATGAGGCTGCCCCAGCCGCAACCGACGTCAAGGAAGCGCTCGCTGGGCTGGAGGCGAAGCTTGCGACAAATCAATTCGAGCTTCTGTTTCTGTGCGTCATCGAGCGAATCGTCGGGCTGCTCGAAATACGCGCATGAGTAGACCAGGGTTGGCCCCAGCCAGGGACGGAAAAACTCGACGGGCTGATCGTAGTGGTAGGCAATGGAATCCTGATCGCGGCGCTCGGAATATTTTGGGCCGTGGCGCAGCGATTCAGTCAGGCTTGCCGCCCCGCGGGTTAAGCGCCTCAGCAGCCGCTCCCGAAGCGGGGCCGGATGAGAAAGCATATGCTCGGCGGGGGCGAAGGCGGAGAACAGATCCCCTTCGACATCGATGTCCTTATGCAGGAAGGCCTCGCCCACGGCGAGCTGACTGGCCTCAAGGAGCGAGTGCAGGGCGCCGGCATTCGCCAGGCAGAGGGTGCAAGCCGGCGGCTTTGAAGCCGTCGAGAGCCAGCACCAGCCATCCCACAGACGCACGGCAAAGGGTGGGCCGTCGTAATCGCGAAAGAGGGAGCTCAGGACCGCCGCCAGATGTGTGTGGGCAGATTCAGCCCTCGAACTCTCCTGAACCGGCCAACTGTCCGTGCGCAGCATTCCGTTCTTCCACCCATATCTTTGGATTCGGGGGAGGCGCTGCTCGCCATGGGGTACGCCGCTTGATTATGCAACAACCGACCGGGCTTGTTGATGACTTTCATGGGAGATCGCGGAAGACGGGATTGTTGTGACTGGCGAATCGCGACAGGTATCATGAAGCATTCATGCATTTCGGCGACTCCATCTTTATCTTCCTGCTGGCGCTGGTGTTGTTTGGGCCCAAGAAACTGCCTGAAATCGGGCGGACGATCGGGAAGCTGCTGGGGGAGTTCCGGCGCGCCAGCAACGAATTTAAGTTCCAGATTCAGGAAGAGTTGCGCAACATGGAGGAGGACGAGCGGCGCAAGAAACGCGCCGAGCTGGAGGCACAGAAGGCCGCCGAGGCGGGGACGGAGGCGGGAGCCGGGGTGGGGACCGAGCCCACAGCAACGAATACAACGCCGAGCATTCTGCCGCCTTCGACAGGAGTTCCGGTCAGCACCAGCGCGCCGTATGCGACGCCGGGTGCGGTCGAAGAGGTTGCGCCTTCAGCTGCCGAGGTGGTGGTTGAGCCTTCATATCCAACGGAAAGCGAAAGGCCGGGGCTGGAATCGGAACTCGATGCGCCGGCGCATGTCGACCTGACCGCGCACGGCAACGGCGCGCACACTTCGATTACGAACGCGGAGCCGATAGAGTCCGACCTTCCCACCGAGTCCGGCGTTCCCAGCGAGTCCATTCATCATGGCTGACCTGGTCGATCGCGCGCGCGCCGCGGTGACCGAGCGCGCCGAACTGCCGGGCATGAGCCTGCTCGAGCATTTGGCCGAGCTGCGGCGGCGCATCATTCACGTCGCGCTCTACCTGATTGGCGGATTCTTCCTCGCCTGGTTCTTCCACGAGAAGATTTACGGCTTCATGGAGAAACCGATTGTCCAGGCGCTCGCCAAGCACCACCTGGACACGCATCTCGTCTATCACAACCCGATCGACCCCTTTAACATGTACCTCGAGATCAGCTTCATGGCGGGCTGTATTCTGGCCTGCCCCTTCGTGCTGTACGAAGTGTGGCTGTTCATCTCGCCGGGGCTTTACCAGAACGAGAAGCGCTACGTTGTGCCGTTCATGACGGCGACGATCGGGCTATTTCTCGCCGGGGCGTACTTCGGATACCGCTGGGTGTATCCTGGCTCGCTTGATTTTCTGCTCGAGTTCAATCGCGACTTCCGCGCGTACATCGAGATCAACGAATACACGAGCCTGTTCCTGACGGTGATTCTGGGTCTGGGCATCACGTTTGAGCTGCCCATCCTGATCATGTTTCTTTCGCTGTTCGGGATCGTGAGCCCGAGGTTTCTCTGGAAGAATTTTCGCTACGCGGTTCTGCTGATCTTCATCATCGCAGCCATCATTACGCCGACTTCGGACATCCTGACCATGTGCGTGTTCGCGAGCCCAATGCTGGTTCTGTATCTGCTGGGGATCGGGGTTTCGTACCTCGTGCACCCGGCTGCGCGAAAACGGCGGGCCGCGAAGGCGGATTCGTGAGGGTTTTTCTTCTGGCTTTCCTTCTGATTGCGAGCATGGCAGGAGGAGCTTCAGCCGAGAGCCTGCCACAATTTGACGGCGCGAAGGCGCTGGCCTACACGCGGGAGTATGTGAATGCCACCGGTCCGCGGTGGATCGGCAGTCCAGGCCACGCGAAGGCGGAAGCGTTTCTGAAAGCGCAGTTCCGCCACGATCAGCTGGAGGAAGATACCTTCGCGGTGAACACGCCGGCCGGGACGATGACCATGCACAACTTCATCGTGAAGTTTCCCGGCAAGAAGGACGGGATCATCGTGCTCGCCTCGCACTATGAGACGAATTATCCGCTGCGCAATATCCATTACGTTGGAGCGAATGACGGTGGCTCGACGACGGGTTTGCTGATCGAGATCGCCAACCACCTGCGAGCGAAGCCGAACGATGGCTACAGCGTCTGGCTGCTGTTTACCGATGGAGAGGAAGCGATTAAGAGCTGGTCCGATACCGATTCGGTGTATGGCAGCCGGCATCTGGCGGTGAAGTGGCAATCGGATGGAACCCTGAAACGGATCAAGGCATTCATCCTGGCCGATATGCTGGGCGATCGCGATCTGAATGTGCAGCGCGACATGAACTCGACGCCGTGGCTGGAGGACCTGATCTACCAGGCGGCATCGCAGTATGGGTGGCAGTCGTATTTCTTTGAGAACAAGACGTACGACGAGGACGATCATCTGCCGTTCGTTCACCGTGGCGTGCCGTGCGCCGACCTGATCGATCTGAACTACGGTTACGGAAACTCGTGGTGGCATACCGCCGACGACACGATGGACAAGCTGAGCGCGAAGAGCCTCACCATCGCCGGCGATACGATCCTTGAGACGATCCAGCTTCTGGACAGGAAATAGGCGATGCATCATCCGTGGATTCCGTTCCTGATCATGGTGGCGGTGCTGCTGCTGGTCGATCTGCGGCTGCTCCATGGGAAGAAGGGACGCGCATCGGCGAAGATTGCGTGGCTGTGGACCGGGATCCTGGCTTTGATCGCGTGCGGGTTCTCGGTGTATGTCGCGTCTACAAGCGGGAAACAACCGGCGCTGGAGTTTCTGACCGGGTACGTGATCGAAGGCTCGCTGAGCGTCGACAATCTTTTCATCTTTCTGATTCTTTTCCGCAGCCTGCATCTTCGCGCCGAGGAGCAGCACAACGTCTTGCTGTGGGGGGTGATGGGTGCGATTGTGCTGCGCGGCGTGCTCATCGTGGCGGGAACGAGCCTGCTGAACCGGTTCGCGTGGATCCAGTACGGGTTTGGCGTGCTGCTGGCGGTGGCAGCCGTTCGGCTCCTGTTCGAGAAGCCCGGCGAACTGCCGGCGCACGGCCCGCTGCGGTGGATTCGGGACCGCTGCCGGCCGGCGGATGGCGGTTCACATCTGGCGTTCTCTTCCCTGCTGGTGATCATCCTTGCTATCGAAGCGACGGACCTGATTTTCGCGCTCGATTCGATTCCTGCGGTGCTTGCGGTGACGCGTGACACCTGGATTGCGTTCACGTCGAATATTTTCGCGGTGCTGGGATTGCGGTCTCTGTATTTTGCGCTGGCGTCTGTGCTGGATCGGTTCCATATGCTGCATTACGGACTGGCGTGCATTCTCGGATTCGTCGCCTTCAAAATGCTGGCAGTGCACTGGATCGAAGTACCGGTCGGGTGGTCCCTGGGGATCATCATTTCGATTCTCGCGATCTTTGTGGTGGTCAGCCGCATTGTTCCTGAGCCGCCCGGCCATGCTCGCCACACGGGATGACGGTTTCGATTTTCATCGTGACCGCGCTATAGTTTTTGCACTTGTGCTGGAGGAAAAGGGATGAAGGTTGGAGTGTTGGGTTCGGGAACGGTGGGGCAAACACTGGCCGCGGGTTTTCTGAAGCACGGTCACGAGGCGATGATCGGGACGCGCGAGCCGGCGAAGCTGGCCGACTGGAGCAAGGCCAATCCCAGGGGGAAGGTTGGCAGCAGCAGCGAAGCGGCTGCGTTCGGTGACGTCCTGGTGCTGGCCGTGAAGGGCGACGCCGCCGCGAAGGTGCTGCGCGACGCCGGCGTTGGAAATCTGAAGGG
>DASZYN010000300.1:0-6733 GCA_035545435.1 Acidobacteriaceae bacterium
GTTTGGATGGCGATGCCGATGAGCGGAGTGCCGTGCGTCGCGGTCCATGGACTGGTATTGACGCCGTGGAGGAACTCGTCGAAATAGATCGTGCGTCCCGGATCGCCGACGCTGGCCAGCAGCAAACGCAGGTTGCCGTCGTTATGCAGGCCCATGTTCGTGAGCGGCGTGGCGGAGGCCCACCAGACGATCTCCCCGTTGCCTTCGCGATAGGAGACGACGACCGCGCCGCCACCGCAGGTTTGCGAAACGCGGACCGATGGCTCGTCGCCATTCCAGCGCACGGGTGCAGCCATCTCCAGTTCACCGGCGCGCGCCAGCGAGTCCGGGCCTTCCGGGGTGGTGATGCACAGGTCGGTGAAGAGCCGCTCGGCCTGGGTCACTTTCGCGTCGGGAAGAAAAAGCGCGGCGACGAGTCCGGTGGCGACGATGCGTCCGCCACGATGGAGAAAATCGACGAATGGCTGCTGGCGGTCTTTGTCGGTGAGCGCGGTGAGCGATCGCGAAGGCTCAGCGAGGATGAGCGTCGCATGGGATGCATCGATGGAGGAGAGTTCCGCTTCCGGGCGCTCCCAACGAGCCGTGTTGTAGCCGAGCTGGCTCAGCAGCAGAAACGCCGCCTTCGCTCCCGCGCTGCCGGAGTTCCAGGTGCTGGGTGTCGGGTCGCGGTCTTCGCGATTGGGTGCAAGAATTCCCGTTACGACAATCAATGCAGCGACCACGCCGCCGAAGATGAGCAGGAATCGCCAGTCGCTGCCGAGCTTCTTCATGCGGCCCTCAACTGCCGATGCAGTTCGAGTGCGTTGTCGTAGTCCGGGCGCGCCGCCGGACGCAGGCCGTACCAGATCGTCTCAAAGGTGAAGGTCTGGCGCCGCAGCAGTGGCGCTGCGGCAGAGGCAGGATCGAGGAGGCGCAGATACTCCCGCGGTGTGCGCGCACGGTCCGGCTGCCAGAAACGGCGGCCTTCGAGGGTAACGATGCTCGCCCAGTAGAGGCAGTGCACCGCATCGCGGAAGCGGCCACCGGCGGCGTGTTCTTCGGCTTCGCGCATCCAGTTCAGGACGCGCTCGTCGGTTTGTTCGGTGCGGCGGGTTGCATCCCGCTGCATGCGGACGCGCTGCCGGCGCATGGTGCGGAAAGCCCACACCAACAGCAAGGAGCAGGCAATCGCGCCCAGGCCCCACTCGAGGAGAGGCCCGATCCACGGGGAACGCGAGCCAAACGCGGCCACATGCGCGAGAAGCCGGTCGAGCCAGCGATACAGCAAGGCAATGATCTGGTCGCGCAAAGAAGGCGCGGTGGAGGTGTTGAACTCGCGGCTGGCCAGGATGGTGTCGGCCTCTTTTCGGGCTTTCGAGAAGTTGGGCGCCGCAGGGACGGCCTGGGCATCGGCCATGTCTTCGTCGAGATGCGCTTCGGCGTCGGCCATCAGGGCGGCTCGCCTTGAGTTCGGAAGCGATTTCGCGGACGACAATGCATCGGTCATCCATGCAAAGTGCGCATCGAACGAGGATTTGTTCGCCAGGGTGACGTGCTCGTCGGCACTCACGCGGGCCGGATCGCAGGCGGATGCATTTTGCGCGCAGGCCGCGGCCAGCGATCGCATGGAATGAAGATCTCCGGAATAGTCGGCGAGGGTGCTCGGCTTCAACGTGCGCTCTCCGACCGTTACGTGCGCGTCGTCAGCGAGTGAGATCGCGGGCATCGCCAGCAGAAGCCCAACAACGGCGACAGTGGTGCGGAAACGGTGGATCAGGCAGGCTCCGGAGATGGATTTGGCTCCGCGGGAGGATCGCCGGGCGGCGGACCGGCGCGCAGCATCAGAAACTCGATGTCGAAGCCCTCGTGGCGCACGCGCTCATCGAAATAGAAGAGGCACAGCGCGATGGCGCCGACGGGTCCAACGAGGAGGCGGCTGAGGAATGCACCGCCGAGCTGGATCATCTGCAGGATGTAGCGCTCGGGTCCATGCGCGCGCAGGCCGATGAAAGCCAGAGGCGTGAGCAGGACGCCGACGACCATACTCATAGCAAGGAGCAACAGGCCCAGGAGAAAGATGCGGCCCTTGCGCTGGGTGAGCAGAGTCATGCTGCGCCGCACCGCGGCGTTGGGACCGAGCGATTCGATCACTGAGGCGGGCACGGCGAGTGAGACGCGGATGGCGGCGTAGACGGCGTAGATTGCACTGGCGAAGATCTGGAGTCCAAAGACGAAGGAGAGGATTCCGACCGCGATGGCCGAGCCGCCGCCGATGCGCGGCACCAGCGCGAGCACCGCGAAGAACATGCTCAGCGACAGCAGGAACCACCAGGCGAGGCTCCAGTACTGGCGCAGGGTCACGAGCACATAGCGGAACCAGCGTGTGGTGGCAGCTTTCCATGCGGCGCCCACCGATGCCGGCTTGCCGAGGTAAATCTCCGCAACCGCCCAGGTGGTTGCAGCCTGGGTGATCCCGTAGCAGGCGAAGTAGAGCAGCACGCCGATGGTGACGATGACGCCGTAGAGCACGGGTCTTGTGACGGTCTGTATCTGAATGCCGTTGCGCAGGCGGCGCTCGCCCATGGTGAACAGAACCTGCAGAGCGCCGCTGAGGAAACTCACGCCTGCGGGAAGCGCAGCCAGGCTGGCGAAAAGCGCAAATCGCGACCGGTAGAGCTGAAAGGTGCGGTCGAGAACTTCACCGGTGGAAAGAGGCCGAAGATCGTAACCGGAAGTGGTCTGCGCGAGGCTCTCCGAAGGTGCCCAGCTTTGCCCGCCTGCCATGAGAGGTGACTCCGAGTGTGGGCATGGTAGCACAGCAGCGGCGCGAAGGGGACAGCCCGTTCGAGGGATCATGGCATTCGTTCCGCACGCGGTCGGCGGAACGTTCACGCCTTGTTATGGATGTGTGCCGCCCTGCTCGCCAGCCGCTGCGGGCAGCATTTGATAACTCACAAAGGCAAGGCGTTTGCTGTCCGGCGACCAGTTGGGAACGTTCATGGTGCCCCCGCCGCCGGTGAGGCGGAAGAGGATGTGCACCTTGCGATCCGCGAGCGACATTACGCGCAGGGCGACGGGTTGATTCGTGGGATGGCCGGCGGTTCCGTGTTCATAGCTGATGAAGACGATCGATTTCCCGTCCGGGGAAGGATGCGGCGTCCAGTTGACCCATTCATCGTGAGTCATCTGTTCGGGGGAGCTGCCATCCGGATGCATGCGCCAGATCTGCATCGAGCCATCGCGATCGGAGTTGAAGTAGATGAACTGCCCATCGGGCGCGTAGTCGGGATCGTCGCTGACGCCGGTTCCCGTGGTGAGGGCGTGCTCTTCGCCGCCCGCCGCGGGAATCGCAAAGACATTCAGCGAGCCGTGATCGGGCCGGGTAAAGAGAATCGTTTTGCCGTCGGGCGACCAGCTGTGGAACCAGGAATTGGGGTGTTCGGTCAGGATGCGGGGCGCGCCGCCGGTGATGGGGACGATGTAGATGCGGAACTCCTTGCTGTCGGTAGTCGCGCAGGTCATAGCAAGGTGCGTTCCATCAGGCGAAAGGCCATGGCTGCCGGTGCAGCGGCTGGCCTCGCCGGTGTCGAGCACCTGAGGCGTACCGCCTTCGACGGGGATGGTCATGATCTTTCCTTCCCGATCGAAGATCAGGGTTTTTCCGTCGCGACTCCAGTTCGGCGCCTCGGCGTGCCCTTGCGCGGACCAAACAATTTCGACCCGGCGGAAGTCTTTGTCGTCGCCGATGGTATTCAGTGTGCTGTACAGAACCGGCGCGGACGCCGGCGCCTCGGGAGACTCGATCGTCACATGAGAGAAGACCGCCTTCTCCGTCCGGCTGGGATCGTGGGAGCAGACGCCGAGGCCGACATAGAACGGTTCGGCAAGATGGAGCTGCACGCTGGCGCCCACCTGGTGCAGCGCTCCTCCGGGTTCTGAAGCTACATACATGGTCAATGTGTCGCCGCGCTTTTCCAGACGCAGACGGCGAGGCGCCGTCGTGTTGCTCAGCTCCAGGTCTTCGGTCATGGCGCCCGCTTCACGCCGGAACTGCAGCGCCGTGAGGCCGACACCATGGACGGCTGCATCCGCATAGGCTGCATTTGCGTCGAGATTCTGGCGAATGATCAGGATGGCCTTGCGGTGAGGATTGTGCTCGCCGGTAGTCTCAGGAAAATCGATGTCTGCGGTGAGGACCGTGTCGCCGGACATTTTCTTCCAGACGAAATGAAACGCATCGGCTGTTCCCCACAGATTTGCGCCGGCGGCTGTGAGCGTGTAACTGCTGGCGGCGGCATCATAGACCGCTGATCCCGATGGTGTAACGGAGCCCACGTCCGATTGACCGTCGAAGAGGCCAAGAGACTCCGAGGACGTTTGAGCCGCAAGGGACCGCATGCCGGCGGCGAATCCAAGTGTGCTGAGAAGAAATACCGGCAGAAAGCGAAGATGTCGCTGCGTCACGCATGCCTCCGCGCAATGTGCGTACCCATGATGTCACACGTACCCCCAAACGGGGGATCGTGAGACGCATTGCCGCCCGGTAGCATGAGGCCAGTGATGGCTACTGGTTCGATTGGGGCCGGGCTGCGCCGCTCGCATGCCAAAGCGGCTGATGACCGGCGACGGCACCGGAACAGGGAATCGAACCGCAGGTTTCCGCAGATGTGGAGAGGGTGTTGCAGTTGAAGCGCGCCGAGTGGGCAGGTCTGGTTTCTGTGGTCGTCCTGGCTGCATTGCTGCTGGTGCGCGCACCGCACGATCCGCTGGCGTACTGGACCATCGCCGGCAGCGCAATCATGGTGTATGCCGGGTTGCAGGAGTCCGACCGGCGCGATCTGCTGTGGCTGGCGGTTCTGCTGCCTGCCTCGATCTTTGCCATCGACGGCGGCAACATCACGGTGACTTCGATGAGTCACCACACGCTGGATGCCGTATTAAGCAGGATGGATTCCGGGCGAAGCGTCTGGTTCTACCACTGGACCCTGGCGCACGGATGGTGCCAGCTGATTCTCGTCAACGGCTACGAGAGCCTGCCCTTCTTTGTCGGATTTGTGATGAGCACGAGCACGAAGCGAAGCCGCTGTGCGATCGCCCTGGTGATCGCTTCCGTTGTGGCGCCGCTTTTCTACCTGGCTTTTCCTGCCGTGGGACCTGCGCATGTCGGCAGTCTTACGGCTCCGCGGAATTGCATGCCGTCGCTGCACATGACCTGGGCGCTGATCTGCCTGATGTTGATTGAGCCGCGCCTGCGAATTGTGGGAGTTCTGTTCGCGGTTCTGACCGCCTTCGCCACGATCGGGACGGGTGAGCATTACATCGTTGATCTGGCAGCGGCTGTGCCTTACACGGTCGCAGTGTGCTGGATCGCTGGGAGATGCGAGAGGTGGCGTGCATCGGTGAGCCGCTCTCGGCTGCAAGAGGCAGCCGGGATCTGGAAAAATGGCTCTGGAAGAGTGGGCGTTTGAGGGCGGAAAGCTTTTCGGATGGTGCGCCCGGAGAGATTCGAACTCCCGACCTGATGCTCCGGAGGCATCCGCTCTATCCAGCTGAGCTACGGGCGCGTTCCTTCAGGATACTACGGGCAGCAGGCCGTGTTTCCCAACGGCTTGGGCCACGGCCACAATGTGCGCGGGCCGTGTGCGGCAGCAGCCGCCGACAGCTTGCGCCCCGGCCGCATACCACGCCCGTGCGAGAGCGCCATACTCACGTGGATCGGAAGCCCCGTTCCAGGTCCGCTTCGTTGCGTCCCACGTCTCGCCGGAGTTGGGATAGACGATGACCGATTTCCGGTCGCCGCATCCGCGTCGCGCCTCCCCAATCAGAGCCTCCACGTGACGGGGCGCTGTGCAGTTGATCCCGATGGCCGCGACCTGCTCCGACTCCGCCAGGGTCTCGGCGCATTCGTGCAGTGGCTCGCCATGTGCGACGAGCGCGGCATCGCGACAGGTGAACGAAATCCACGCCGACAGGGCGGGAAACAACCGGAGCGCGTGCAGCAGTGCCTGTGCCTCCTCGAGCGACGGGATCGTTTCCAGCGCAAGCAGATCGGCGCCGGTGCCCGCCAGTACGTCGAATCGCTCGGCATGAAACGCCACCAGATCGTCAAAGCCGATCGCGTAGCGGCCATGGTATTCGGCCCCATTGTGCAGCGCCGCGCCATAGGGCCCCAGAGACGCTGCGATCCACACGCGCCGCGGATTTTCCCGCGCGAAGACGGTTCGCGCCTGCCCGGCGAGGGCGACCGACTGCTGCAGCGCGTGGACCGAATCGGCAGCGGGGCGGCCCAACTCGCGGTAGCCGAGCGAAGACACCTGATAGCTCGCCGTCGAGATGCAGTCGGCGCCCGCGCGCAGGTAATCGAGATGCACAGAAACGATTGCCGCAGGAGCATCCTCGAGGACGTGCGCCGACCACAGCGAGCCGGAGATATCGCATCCGCGCTGCTCGAGTTCGGTGGCCATGGCGCCGTCAAGGACGCGGATGCTGCGGAAGTCGAGCTGGTCGCGTGGAGTCAAAGTCGTTGGCGGCCCTGAGCATCGAGCCGGGGCGCAGACTGGCCCGAGGCTTTCATTTTCTATTGTGGTGCAGGAGGGAGGTGGGGGGAAGGCTGCCGATCAGAGGCTGTTGCCAACCTGATTGAAGAAGTTTCCGATGGATCTGGTCAGGCTGTTCATGGAAGCAATCAGTGCGAGCGCCATGACGGCGGCGATCAGAGCATATTCGATCAGGTCCTGGCCGGACTCATCCCGGA
>DASZYN010000301.1:0-2051 GCA_035545435.1 Acidobacteriaceae bacterium
CCCAACAGAATCCTGACAATCGCCTGACAGACACATGACACGGCATTGCGAGGCCGTGGATAGCGTGGGAACAGCGTGGCATTGCGATGCAATTGTCACGAACCTGACTTTTGTCGTGTCGCGGCTGGTTGCAGGCCTCGAAAGGCTGAAGCTTGCTGAGGAGATGAGATGAAGATGATTCTGGCCGCCAGCGCGGCTGCATTTGTTGCGATTGGATCTGCGCCGCTGAATTTTGTTGCGACGCAGGCGCCGCAGCGGATTGAGGTAACGGCGAAGCGGTTCTCGTATGAACCGGAAACCGTGACGGTGAAGAAGGGCGAGCCGGTGGAGTTGGTGCTGAAGAGCGAGGACGTTCCGCACGGGCTGAAGTTCCGTGAATTGGGCGTGGACGTGAAGGCGAAGAAAGGCAAGACGGGCGAGGTGGAGTTCACTCCGGAAAAGACCGGCGATTTCGTTGGGCACTGTTCGGTGTTCTGCGGGATGGGACACGGATCGATGCACCTGACGCTGCACGTGGTGGAGTAGGGATGCGGCGCGGGCGCGAAGTGGGAGCGGCAGCGGTGGCGGTCGCGGTGATGCTGGCGGCGGGGTGCAAGGCGACTCCACCGAATGCATTCGAGACGCGCCTGATGACGGTGGCGAAGCATCGGGTGTTGGTCGGAGACAAAAAGCTGAAGAATCCGCTGGCGGCGAATACAGAGACGATCGCCGCTGGAAAGGAGGCGTTTGGGCACTATTGTGTCGCGTGCCACGGCATGGATGGGCAGAACACAGGGGTGCCGTTTGTGACGTCGCCACCGGCGCCATCGCTGGCTTCGCGGGAGGTGCAGAGTTACACGGATGGGCAATTGAAGTGGGTGATCGAAAACGGGATTTGGCCTTCGGGAATGCCGGGATCGAATGGGACGCTGAGCGACGAGGAGCAGTGGTCGATTGTGCTGTTCCTGCGGCATCTGCCGCCGGCGGGCAGCGTGGGCGAACCAGAGATGTACACACACTGAGGCGCGATGGTGAGGATACGAAGACAGGCCGGTGTGGTGGTGCTTGCGGCGCTCGTCGCAGGAAACGTCGTGCTGCGGGCGCAGAGCACCGCGGGCGCAGGGAGCACAGTCACGCAGTCTTCGGAGAACGGCGCCGGGATTAATGCAGGCGAAAACGCCAGAACTCGAGAAGATGCGCTGGGCCGTGATCAGGGGCCGGGCTCGGGAGCAACGGCAAGCGCTGGGTTGGCGCTGACGGCGCGGCAGATTTTCGCCGTTCTCGATGAGAAGCCGGAAGTGGTGATCGAGCTAAAGACGCAGCTGGCGGAGCAACTGCAGCAGCAGGGGGTAGCGATCGATCCGAACGCAGTCACGGACGAGATGCTGTACAACGCGATCGCGACGGATCCGATGGTTCGGGAGAAGACGACGCTGTTCTTGCGGGCGCGTGGCTATGTGTCGGGTGCAGGGTTAACGCAGACGGGAGATGGAATCCCAGTTGTGGCTGGGATGGGGCAGTTCTCTGACTTTGGCGAAGTGCCAGATACGCCGCCGGCACTGCTGGGTTCGAATCCGGGAGTGGCGAACCTGCAATCCGCGACGAGCCCCGGCGGATGGTCAGGGTCGGCAGCCGCGGTGGACACGAATCGTTCGCCGGCGAGCGGGACAAAGACGAAGGCAGCGGTGGGTGGAACTCGGGAGCGGAACATCACCGATCCGCCGGAGGTTTTGCGAGAGCCGACCCCATACAACTTACAGTCGCTGCGCGATCTGTACACACAGATTCCCGATTCGTCACAGACACTGCGACGATTTGGGTCGGATGTGTTTGTGCGGCGCAGTGCGGGCACCGCGTCGCGGCTGGGTGGGTCCACGAGTGTGCCGTCGCTCGACGTGCCGATTGGACCGGATTATGTACTGGGGCCAGGAGACAGCCTGCGCATCGATTTGTGGGGCGGATTGTCGCAGAGCTTCACGCGCGTGGTGGATCGGAGCGGGCGGCTGATGCTGCCCGAGGCTGGCGAGGTCCAGGTGGCGGGGCTGACGCTGGAGCGCGCGCAGAACACGATT
>DASZYN010000302.1:0-1510 GCA_035545435.1 Acidobacteriaceae bacterium
GTTCGCGGACTGTGCCCAGACGAGCAGCCCACACTGAAGAGGATTCCGATGGCACCCGCCATGGCTGCGCTACGACGCCTCATATAAGTCTTCACCATCCAAACCATCCCCAGAGTTTCGACCACACCCAGAGTGCCGGGTCACGGAAGATCACATAACCGAGCGGCCGCAGACCGGTGCGAACTTTGCCGAAGCCCTGCATCCCCGGACGCAGATGCCCATCGGGATTCGGCACCGCAACGCGGGCATAAAATGCGCGATTCTCGCCGACCACCTGTCCGGCCGGGCTAACCACATTCACGGTTCCTGAGAATGTCTGCGTCGGAAACGCCTCGAGCTTGACGCGCGCCGAATCCCCCACCCGCAGAAGACTGATGTCCCGCTCCGGCACCGCCACATCGGCAACAACGTTTTGCGTGCTGACGATTTCCATGATCGGATCTCCCAGCGCCAGCTTTCTGCCGGCGAGGTTCTCGACATGCGGTGTTGCCACCACTCCCGCCACCTGTGCGCGCAGCGTCATCCGCGAAACCTGTTCTGCAGCTCGGGCCAGCTCACCGCGGAGGTAATTCGCATCGAGTTGATGTTGTCCGGCCGCGGTTGTGTCGTTCCGCACCAGCGCATCGGCCGCCTGCGCCATGGCAGTGTTGTACCGCGCCTGAATGGCGGCCAGTGCTGCCCGTGCGGGCCAGTCGGCCATCTGCGCCAAAGGCGTGCCCGGCGCAACGCGCTCGCCCTCATGCACGAAGACCTGCTGCACCACCCCATCCTCTTCGGCACGCACGTATTCCGTTTGATCGGGAGCCACTTGGGCGTCGCCCGAAACCCGCATCGGCACCGGAACGACGATCAGAATCAGAACCAGCGCGGCTGCCAGCGCGAGGATGAGCGCCCGCCGCCGCCTGTCGATCGCCATGAAGCGGCGCTTTTTCTCGATCAGCGGCTCCAGGATTCCAATAAACGGGACTTCCTTATAAAGAGAGGCATTGCGCAGAGCCAGCGTGGCCTGGCTGGCGAGAATGCGAATGACCTCAATATGCAGATCGTTCAGAAAATCGGGATCGGAGCTTTCAAAACACAAAACCCCCAGCCGTCCTTCATCGTCGGCCAGAGGAATCGCGTAGAAACCGCGATAGCCACTCTCAGAAAAATAGCGGCGAAACTTCTCACGCGTCTCAGGCCGCGCATCGTCGATTTCCTCTTCGTGCTGTGACACTTGAATCTCGGTATCGATGCCGCCCACCCAGCGCAGGATCTCTCCCAGCCGTTCCATCGACGGTTCCGAAGCATCGAGCTTCGTGACTCCCGACACCGCCTGAATGGTGAGCCGGTTCCGCTGCTCCAGCGCGAGCGCAGCTCGCTCATACGGAATCACCAGCTGCGGCTGATTCACGATCGCCTGCAGGACACGCTGCTGGTTCAGTGTCGAACCGATCTCTTGCCCCACGCTCACCAGCGTCTGCAGCACTTCGATTTTTCGTTCTGCCTGCAGCAGCGACGAGTTGTGCAG
>DASZYN010000303.1:0-11929 GCA_035545435.1 Acidobacteriaceae bacterium
TACCCGCGTCCCAACTCCGGGAACCTTCTCCCATCAGGCGGAGTCTGTCCACCCAGGAGGCGCGAATCTCATGTCGATGACCGCTGGCAGCAACCGCACCCTCAACGCCGACCCCAACGTCACCCCGCTCATCGATGTCCTGCTCGTCCTGCTCATCATTTTTATGGTGATCGTTCCGGTCACGCCCAGAGGCCTCCGGGCTGTCCTGCCTCAACAACCCAGCCAGGCCCACCCCCACCCAACCCGCACCATCGTCGTCGAGATCCTCGCCAGCCCGTCCGGCCCCGCCTACAGAATCAACCAGCAAAACATCGCCGACAAGGCCGCTCTCGGGGCCGAACTGAACCGCATTTACTCCATTCGCGCCGAGAAGGTCCTGTTTATTCAGGGCGACCCCAAACTCGACTTTGCCGCCATCGCCGAAGTCCTCGACCTGGGCCGCGCCCTCGCCATCGACCACATCGGCATCCTCACACCCCACCTTCGTGCCGGCTGATTCCTGAGCGCGACCACCAACGGCGCAATTCCATCGGTACCGGGATCAGGTGGTCATCACCCCGCGAGTCGCGGCGGATTCCCCAGGAGCTTTGCGCCGCAGGATGGCCGCGGAAATCAGAGTAATGATCAGGCCGACCGGCAACGGCTCCATGAACGTGTAAGCCATGTTGACCAAAGGATTCTGGTAAAGCTGCTGCGACCGCTGGATGGCCGCCACCTGCGCGGCGATCGTGGCCGCGTCAAGTCCGGAAGCCTCGACCCGGTGAATCTGCGCCGCAAAGTAGCTGTCCATGAAGTGGGGCATGAAGTTGAAGTAAAGGATCTCCCACATGCCGACGTAGCAGACCGTGGTGATCAGCGTGATCAGGATCCCGCAGGCAAAAGCGCGTCCGAAGGAGATTTGCCCGCCCAGGGTGTTGTCGCGATAGCTGCGGATGCCGAAGTAAACCAGCAGGAACGACGCCACCATGATGGTGTAGCCCAAAACCATGCTGTGGCCCGAGCCAATCCTGTTGGCGATCAGTAGCGATCCGCCCATCAGGACGGAGATCATGACGCCCGCGATAAGACCGAAGGTGAGAACGGTTTTCTTCATGGAAGTCTCCTGTTTCGAAGTCAGCGATGGCGTCACCATGCGGTAAAACGCCGTCCGGTGTCGTCATTCTTTCGGGTGATTTTTCGGGAGGGAACCGGAAAACATGCTTTCGGATGACGCAATTACGGCAGTAGTCCCAATTCCTTGCCGCGCTGAACGGCCTGCGTGCGCCGGACCACTCCCAGCTTGTCGAACGCGCGCGCGCAGTGAGTCTTCACCGTGTTTTCGGAAACGAAAAGCTGAGCGCCGATCTCCCGATTGCTGAGCCCCCGGGCGACCAGCGTCAGAATCTCAAGCTCGCGCGCCGTGATGCCGAGGCTCTGCTGCCGGGCCGCATCGGGAGTAAAGGGTCCGGCGGCGGGAGCTTCCGCCGGGACCAGCACCTCCCTCACCACCACCGTTTCGCGAATGATCTCTCGGCTGCGCGTGATGCGAAGCCCCAGCCAGATGCCAAAGCTCGCAAACAGGATCGCGATCAGCGCCCCGTAAAGCTCGACGGAGTGCTCAATCACGACGAAGCGGTATTCGGTGTACTGAAGGGCGGCGATAAGCAGGCCCCCCACGACACCGAAGATGAGAACGTGGCGCTTCATGATCGGATTGTGAAAGAGTATATCCCGCTCCGCTCCTGACTCACGCCCCTGAGCTTCGCTCACGACGGCGTCACTGACCCGCCCCTCTCTCCTGCGCACACAAAGCCAGTCCATACGCAACCGAGGTGAACTCATGCCCGCCCCGAATCTTCTCCCTGCCAAACCGTCGCGTAAAGATCCGCCGCACCGCCGGCACCAGCGACGTTCCTCCGGTAAGAAAAACCCGATCGACCTCGCCCGGACTCACTCCCGTTTGCCGGATCAGAGAATCCACGGCATCTTCAATCTTTCCCAGATCCTCAGCAATCCACGTTTCAAACTCACGGCGTGTCAGCGGAACCCGCAGATCCAGACCGCCCTCCTGGAAGCGAAACTCCGCAGATTCCTGCTGCGAAAGCGCGAACTTCAGCCGCTGCACCGCCTGGTGCAGCTGGTATCCCAGATCCTGCTCGATCACCGCGATCAGCGCCTCGATCTTCTCCGGCTCCAGCCCCCGGATGCGTGCGCCTCGCAAAATCTCGCGCACATTGTTCGTGCGCAGGAACGAGAGGTAGTGCCAGCGCTCGAGATTCGCGTAGATCCACGCCGGCACTGCCGGAAGAATCTTATCCAGCGATCGCGCCTCTGAATGCGACCCCAAAGCAGGCGACACCAGCTTCCGAACAATGCGCGCATCGAAGGCGTCCCCGGCCAGTCCGACGCCGCTGTAGCCCAGCACCTGACGCTGGCCGCGCACCCGTGCCCCCGGCCCCACCCGCAGCAGCGAGAAGTCGCTTGTCCCCCCGCCAAAATCGCCAATCAGGATTAGCTCATCGTGGTCCAGTGTGGACTCGTACGCATAAGCCGCACCCACCGGCTCCAGTTCGAATTCCACCGCCTCGAAGCCGGCAATCTGAAATGCCTCGCGTAACCGTGCGACCGCAAAGTCGTCATCGTCCGTCGTCTCCGCGCCCACGAACCGCACCGGCCGTCCCACCACCGCGCGCCGAATCGGCCTCCCGAACTGCTTCTCCGCATGCTTCCGCAGATCGCTCAGCATGCGCGAGATGAGTTCTTCCAGCCGATGCCGCCGCCCAAAGACTTCCGTCCCGGTCAGCGTGCGGCTCGAAAGGTGCGACTTCAGCGATTGCACCAGCCGCCCCTTGTCGTCAGCGTCGAGATAGCGCTCAATCGCCGCCGGCCCCGACCAGCTGTGCGTCCGCTTCATTCCGCCGGCCGATGCGACCTGTTCGAAATACAACACCGACCGCGAAGAAAGCGTCTCCGCCCCGGCAAAGGTGAACGATGCCAGTTCCACCCGTGACTCTCCCATCACGAGTGCAACAGAGCTGTTCGTCGTCCCAAAATCGATACCGGCAACGCTCAACGGCGACATTCCTATCTCGCGGCGCAGAGGTTTTTTCCAAAGCCGAACCGAGCAGCCGCAGCAAGAAGGATAAAGCGTCGCGCCAAATTGTTTCAGTTGCACGCTCCCGCGCGTGTCGCGATCCTCAGTGATCAACCCTGCGAATCGGCCTTCGTCGAGAGACCTCGTCTCATCTTCCGTAGTCTCGTTAGCTCAATGCCTTTGCGAGTCGAATCAGTCCGTGCCGTATGTCAGGCTCGTTGAATCCGCCAAAGCCGAGCAGCAATGCATGCGGATCAGGACGTCTCAGGGTGCACCGATCGACGGCAAGAACCTCAATGCCCTGGGCAGCGGCCAGCTTTTCTGCCTCTTGTGAAGTCATTTCATTCCTGAGATACCCGATCGTGTACAGCCCTGCCCGCACATTCGAGATCTCAAGCAGGCCTCCCAGATGTTGCATGGCTCCTTCCATCAGAGCAGCGAGGCGCTCCGCATACAAATTCCGCATCCTCCGCAGATGTCGCGCCAAATGCCCTTCAACGATGAAGTCGCAGAGTACTGCCTGATCAAAGGATGAATTCCTGAAATCGGTTCGATAACGGAACCCCAGGAAACCATCGATCAACGGTGCAGGCAATACCACGTAGCCCACCCGCAGGGCCGGAAAGAGAGTCTTGCTGAACGATCCAACGAAGATAACGCTCGAATGATTGTCGAGGCTTTGAAGGGCGGGCACAGGCGGTCCCTCAAACCTGTATTCGCTGTCATAGTCGTCTTCAATTACAAAAGCCCCCGAACGGGCAGCCCAGCTCAGCAGCGCCATCCGCCGCTCCAGCGACATCGTTACTCCAAGCGGGAACTGGTGAGCCGGCGTTACGTAGGCTCCCATCGCATCCGGACAGGCTTTAATTCCGGCGGCAACCGAGAGCCCTTCATCATCGACCGGCACAGCAACCATTCTGGCTTCGGCGCTGGTAAATGCAATCCTGGCTCCGAAATATCCCGGATCCTCCATCCAGATCCGATCGCCCCTTTTCAACAGCAACCGTGCCAGCAGATCGAGCGCCTGTTGTATCCCTGAAACGATCACGACCTGTTCCGCTGTGCATCGCACCCCGCGGGCCGTCCGCAAATACTCGGCGATCGCAGCGCGCAATGGCCGATACCCACTCCGATCGGCCTCCTTCTTTAACCATGACCTGAAATGACGTGCCCGGTCTGCCGCAATACGTCCCCAAATCTCGGACGGGAATTCGCTGATGGCTGGGACCCCGATGCGAAAGGGACGAATCTTGTCCGCAAAAGCCAGGTCCACCCAGGATTGCGGCCGTTTATAGGTCGAAAGGACACGCCGAATATAGGCCGGTGTCGTTGTGGCCTGACGGGCCGGCCGGGGCGGTTCCACACGATTGACCCACGTACCGAATCCAACGCGCGAGCTGACATACCCCTCGGCCTGTAAACGCTCCAGTACGCTGACGACTGTGCCCCGGGAGAGTTCGTATTGTCGGGCGAAATCTCTTGACGACGGCAGCCTGGTGCCCGCCGCCAGCCGGCCATCGAGAATGGCAGAACGCAGTTCCCCATACAGCCAATGGGTCAGGGTCTGATGGCGCGACCGGCTCTTGAGAGTGAGCTCGAACGAGCTGACGGCTTTGGGCATATTCAATGGTCCAATAGATTTGGAGAAAATGGCTCTGTTCGATGGACCACCGCGGTCATACTATCAGTTCCTGGATCGAGACACGCATTCTCGGAACCGAGTGCCGGCTTCTCGCTGCGCGACTCATGGGAGATCTACAGATGAAAGTTGGAGTTTGGTTCTATGGTCTGGGCCTCGCTCTCACCGGCATACTCGACATTGTGTGGCGCCAGTTCGATGCCTCTCATCAACCCATCCAATCTCTCGGCAAAGTCCCCGATCAAAACATACTGGCCTGCATCGTGGGCGTGTGGTTGGTCGCGGCTGGCCTGGCCATCCTGTGGCGGCGCAGCGCAAGGTTTGGCGCCGCGGCATCCGCCGGTGCCTGCCTGCTTTTTGTGATTTTCTGGCTGGCTCGGTACTACGCCGGAATTCACGCGCTTGGCTGGCGAATCGACGTCTTACTCGGCGTCTCCTTCGGCCTCGCCCAACAGCTGTTGCTGATCGCTCCGGCAGCAATCGTCTACATGTCCGTCGCCTCAACGAATTCTCGCTTGCAGGCCAGAGCCGCAATCGCGGCACGCTGGATGTTAGGATTGCCGCCCATCGTCTTCGGCCTGCTCCACCTCATCGGCGTTCGCGTCTTCGCGCGCATTGTCCCGCATTGGATGCCGTTTGGGAATTTTTGGGCGGTCCTGACAGGAATCGCATTCATCCTGGCAGGAGTTGCCATCTGCTCCGGAATCAGAGATGTCCTGGCCGCAAGGCTGCTTGCGCTCATGCTGCTTCTCTTTGAAGGTCTGGTAGAAGTGCCTCCTGTTTTTATCCGCCTGCACAATCAGGCTACCTGGGCTGCCGCCACCTACAACCTCGCCGCGATCGGGGCATGCTGGATATTCGCCGAGTTTCTGGCAAGCCGCGCAAACCGGGAACAAATCGATTCTGTCGGGAATGTTGCCCGGCCACGCCCGGTTGCTGCGTGATTGAGGGATGCGTCGCAGGGTGGCCTGGGATCGCACCGGCTCGGTTGATGAGCGCAGGCCAAATGCGCTGATTGACGAGAGATTCTGGTGGTTGGGTGCATCTCCACAGTCCGTTCCACCGTTCCCACGCTGGAATCGAACTTCCAGCAATCATCGTCTAATCTACAAACATGGCGGCCCCCGAGTCCCCCACAGAGTCCTTCGACGTCCTCGTCATCGGCGCCGGCCCCACCGGCATGGCCTGCGCCATTGAAGCCCAGCGCGCCGGCTTCCGCTCCGTCCTCATCGATAAGGGCTGCCTCTGCAACTCCCTCTTTCACTACCCCTCGCACATGACCTTCTTCACCACCTCCGAACTCCTCGAGATCGGTGACATCCCCTTCCCCTCCACCAATGCCAAGCCCTCCCGCAACGAAGCCCTCGAGTACTACCGCAAGGTCGCCATGTTCTATAAACTCGACGTCCGCCAGTACCAGCGCGTCGAGCAGGTCTCCGGCTCCGATCTCGCCTTCAAGATCCGCACCGTCGACGACTTCGGCCGCTCCAACAACTTCTCCACCCGCAAAGTCGTCGTCGCCACCGGCTACTATGACCTTCCCAACCTCATGAACATTCCCGGCGAAGACCTCCCCAAGGTCCGCCATTACTACGACGACCCCCATCCTTATTACGCACAGGATGTGCTGGTCATCGGCGGCAAGAACTCCGCCGCCATCGCCGCCCTCGAGCTCTGGCGTCACGGCGCACGCGTCACCCTCGTCCACCGCGGCCCCTCCCTGCACCGCCACGTCAAATACTGGATCAAGCCCGACATCGAGAACCGCATCAAAAACGGCGAGATCGCCGCGCATTTCAACACTGCCGTCACCCGCATCGATCCCGATACCGTGACCCTCCAGTCCGAAGGCGGCCAGCCCCGCACCCTCAAAAACCACGCCGTCCTCGCCATGACCGGCTACCGACCCGATTTCGAATTTCTCAAGTCCCTCGGTGTCCGCATCGAAGGCGAAAACCGCTGCCCCGCCTGCGATCCCGCCAGCCTCGAAAGCAACATCCCCGGCATCTACCTCGCCGGCGTCATCGTCGCCGGCGACCGCACCAACGAAATCTTCATTGAGAATGGCCGCTTCCACGGCCGCCAGATCGCCAATGACCTGCGGGTGAAATTAACGTCATCGGCGGCCGAACCCCTCAGGGTGTAGGATCACACCAAAACCCATAAAAGATCTGCCAGCGGGACCGTGCGAAGCTCTCCCCTCTGAATGCAGACAGGCTCCTGTCGGAACACGGTTGTCCCCAACGATGTCGCTGCCCATGCCACGCTCGATCCGCGGTCAGTTTATGGCCGCCCTGATCCTGTTCGAGATCATTGTTGTCGGCATTTTCACGCTGTTGCTTCTCCGCCAGCAGCAGTCCGAAATGACCCAGCGCATCCACCGCCGCCTCGAAAGCCAGGCTTTCGAGATGGCCTCTCTCGCCAGCTTCGCCTTCACCGACCCCAAACCCAACTCCCTCGCTCACGTCTTCGCCATCGCCACCAGCAGCACCAGCATCGGCTCTGCCCAGATCACCGATCTGGAAGGCCGTAACCTGGCCAGCAGCGACCCCGCCAACCTCGGCAAGATCACCCTTGGCCCGACTGAACGCACCTTTCTGCCCTTTCCTGCCAACCCCGTCATCTTTCGGCCCGCCAAAGGCCACTGGGAAATCGTCGCGCCGATCGCCGTCGCTGGCCACACCCAGGCCGTCGCCTGGATCTCTTCCAACGATCATCAGGACAACCTCGACCTCCGTGCCCTGCTTCGGATCACGGCGCTCTGGGCTGCCTTCGTTTTCGGCGCGTGCACCCTCATCGCCGCCATCCTCGCGCAGTCCATCACCCGTCCCCTCGGCATGCTCACCCGCGCGACACGCCGCCTCATCCAGCATCCTGAAGAGCCCAGTGCCGATTTCCCGCTCCCCGTCAAAACCTCCACCGAAGCCGCCGAGCTCACCATCGCCTTCAACCGCATGGTTGCGGCCATCGAAGACCAGCGCGCCGGACTCAACGAGACCCTCGCCCTCCTTGACTCCATGCTCGCCAACGCCCCCATCGGCTTCGCGTTCTTCGACCGCAAATACCGCTTCGTTCGCGTCAATCAGTTCCTCGCTGACATGAACGGCTACTCCTTCGCCCTCCATCTGGGCCGCGGCGTCAGCGGCATCCTCCCGCCCCCCACCGCCGCCAAACTCGAGCGCTCCATCGAAACCGTCTTCCAGTCCGGCCATCCCGTCCGCAATCTCGAACTGACCTGGGAACCCGAGCCGCGACGCTCCCGCACCTGGCTCGTCCACCTCTATCCGGTCCACACCGAAACCGATACAACGCGCTGGGTGGGCGCTGTCCTCGTCGACACCACTGATCAGAAGCGGTCCGAAGAGACTCTCCGCCGCACCGAGAAGCTCGCCGCCACCGGTCGGCTCGCTGCTTCCATTGCGCACGAGATCAATAATCCCCTCGAGGCCGTCACCAATCTTCTCTTCCTCATCCGCCAGGAGCATCTGTCGCCGGAAGCCTCTCGCTTTGCCGAACTGGCCCAGCAGGAAGTCACCCGCGTCTCGGAGATCACCCAGCAAACCCTCCGGTTCTACCGCCAGTCCACTTTGCCCACACTCTCGAACGTGGCCGAACTCCTCGACTCCGTCATCACCCTTCATCTCGGCCGCATTCAAACCCTTCAGATCGACCTGCGCCGCGATTACGACCGCAGCCTGCAGCTTTTCTGCTTCGCCGGCGAACTCCGCCAGCTCTTCGCTAACTTCATCAGCAATGCGCTCGATGCAATGACGCCCGAGGGCGGCCGTCTCATCATCCGCACCCACGCCGCCACCCTGAAATCCGTTCCTGGCATCCGTATCTCGGTTGCCGACACCGGCGGCGGCATCTCCCAGGATGCCCGCCGCCACATCTTCGAACCCTTCTTTACCACCAAGGAAGCCACGGGTACCGGCCTCGGCCTCTGGGTCAGCGATCAGATCATCCGCAAACATAACGGAACGGTGCGCGTCCGCAGCCGTTCCACCGGCCGCACCGGAACGGTTTTCAGCATCTTCTTCCCCGCCTCAGGCGTCGAGCCCGACCCAACCTCCACCGAAACGGCCGGCGAAACCGTGTCCTCCTGAGCAAATCGCTCGGCCTCATCCCCTTGAGGTAATCGCCGCAGCCCTCAACGTTCCAGCGGCCGTGACTGTGCAGTTGAATGACCCGCACCCGTAACGCGAACTCCCAAAAACAAGAAGAGCGCCAGGTTCACCCCACAGCAAGCAGAAGACTCTCCCGCAACCTTCGAAATCAACCCCTGTTTTCAACCCTTCAGCACGAAAGTCCTCCCTCCATCCCAAATCGGAACCAGCAACCCTCACACCGCGCCCTGTGCACGCGGCGAGCCACACCTCCAATCACCACGCCGCAACCATCCGCAGTCACGCGAGCGCAAGGCTCCTTCGCCAGCCCTCGCACCGCTACCCGTACCGCTTTTCCTGTACCCTAGCTCCCTGAGCCCTGAGCCCTGAGCTCTGAGCTCTGCACCCTGTACCACTTTCCGGAGGAACCACACGCAAATGCTCGTCCGCTCTCGATGTCTCCCAGCTCTCCTGCTTCTCGCCACACTCCCCACCTTCGCTACCGCGCAAAAAAAGAAATCCGCCCCCGCCCCAGCCCCCGCCGCCTCCACCAATCCTGACATCGGTCCCTGGTCCGAACCCCAGCCCGCCCAGGAAAAACTCGACCTCACCATGTATCAGAAGATCCGCGAAGAGGGCCTCGAACGCTCCCGCATCATGCAATACGCCTCCGCCCTCAGCGACGACATCGGCCCGCGCCTCACCGGCTCGCCCAACATGGCCAAAGCCAATGCCTGGACCCGCGATCAGCTCACTGCGATGGGCTGCGTCAACGCCCACCTCGACGACTGGGGTGAATTCGGCATGGGCTGGCAGCAGCTCAACACCTGGGTGCGCATGACCGCGCCTGACACCGCCGTCTTCATCGCTCAGGCCACGCCCTGGTCGCCCGCCACCAACGGCCCCGTCAACGCCGATGCGACCTTCGTCAATATCCAGTCCGACGAAGACTTCGCCAAATACCAGGGCAAGCTCGCCGGCAAAATCGTGCTCCTCGGCGAAATGCGCCCCGTCCCGCCCGTCGACGCCGCCCTCTTCGAGCGCTACTCCGATAAGGAACTCGCCGACATGGCCAACTTCCCCGTCGAAGAGCGCGCGAATGTCGCCCTGCAGCAGCGCCTTCGCATGTACATGCAGCGCATGAAGCTCACCGACAAGCTGATTCAGTTCCTCGCCGACGAGAAGGTCGCGGCCGTCATCCGTCCCTCCCGCGATGCCGAACACGGCGGCGGCTCCGGCGGCACCATCTTCGACGACAACGGCGCCTCCATGGGCCGCACTCCCTACCTCCGCGGCCACGAGATGAAAGTCCCCACCGTCGTCATGGCCATCGAAAGCTACGGCCGCGTCTACCGCCTCCTCGAAGCCCACGTCCCCGTCAAAATCGAGATGGACGTCGAGACGAAATTCCTGGGCGACCATGAGCACGGTTACGACACCATCGCCGAAATTCCCGGCACCGACCCGCAACTCAAAGACCAGGTCGTCATGGTCGGCGGCCATCTCGACAGCTGGATCGCCGGCACCGGCGCCACCGACAACGGTGCTGGCACGTTGGTCGCTATGGAGGTCATGCGCATCCTCACCGCCCTCCACGTCCAGCCCCGCCGCACCATCCGCATCGCCCTCTGGTCCGGCGAAGAGCAGGGGCTCTTCGGTTCACGCGGCTATGCGAAGGAGCACTTCGGCTCCGCGCCTCTGTCCACCGCACCCGACCAGGCCGCTCTGCCCGAGTTCATGCGCCGCGCCGCCGGCCCGCTCGAACTCAAGCCCGAGCAGCGCCTCATCTCCGGCTACTTCAACCTCGACAACGGCAGCGGCAAGATTCGCGGCGTCTACCTCCAGGGCAACGCCGCCATCGCCCCCATCTTCCAGCAGTGGATCGAGCCGCTGAAGGACCTCGGCGTCACCACTCTCACCATGCAGAACACCGGCGGCACCGATCACCTCTCCTTCGACGCGGTTGGCATCCCCGGCTTCCAGTTCATCCAGGACCCCCTCGACTACGAGTCCCGAACCCACCACTCCAACCAGGATGTCTACGAGCGCCTCCAGGCCGCCGACCTCAAACAGGCCGCCACCGTCGAAGCCATCTTCGTCTACAACGCAGCCATGCGCGACCAGATGCTCCCGCGCAAACCTGTCCCGCATCCGGAACTCCGCCAGCAGGAGATGTCGCCGATCAAAAACCTCTTCCCCGACGCCGTCCCCGAACAAACCCCACCCCAGCAGTAGCTATCCCTCAACGGCTGTCCTCCTGAGCGATCGCGCGGAACCAACGTTCCGCGCGTCGCGAAGGACCTCGTGTTTTCCAACCCCATCCGCATCCAAGCTGGAATGGATCGTTTCTCCAAGGCCCCCACCCCCCTGACCCGCCGCGACCTCCTCAAATACGGCTCCGCCTTCGGCCTCTCCTCTCTCCTCGCCGGTTGCGGATCCGCCAGCAAGGCTATCCCCGGAACCCCACAAAGCTCCTGCGCCAAAATCACCGACATCGAGCACGTCGTCATCTTCATCCAGGAAAACCGCTCCTTCGACCACTACTTCGGCAGCTACCCCGGCGTGCGCGGCTTCGCCGACAAAAGCGCCGCCTTCCAGCAGCCCTGGCCCTCCAACGCCGGCAATCCCCCCAACGGCGTTCTCCTGCCCTTCCACATGGATTCAACCCAAACCAACGCCGCCTGCACCCACGACATCTCCCACGACTGGGTCCCTCAGCACCAAAGCTGGAACAACGGCGCTATGGATGGCTTCGTCACCTCCCGCCTCGCCATCAACGCCGGCGACGCCGTCCTCTCCATGGGCTACTACACCCGCGCCGACCTGCCCTACTACTACGCCCTCGCCGACGCCTTCACCCTCTGCGACAACTACTTTTGCCCCGTCATCGGCCCCACCGATCCCAACCGCCTCTATGCCATGGCCGCCTCCATCGACCCCGACGGCAAAAATGGCGGCCCGCTCCTGCAGACCCTCGTCGCCAATCGCTCGTCGTTCTTCGGCCGCCTCACCTACACCACCATGCCCGAACAACTCCAGGCCCGCGGCATCTCCTGGAAGGTCTACACTTCGCCCGATCAGAACATCCTCAGCGGCCTCTTCTCCGACAAC
>DASZYN010000304.1:0-4199 GCA_035545435.1 Acidobacteriaceae bacterium
CGAATGCACTCGTGGAACTGCATCAGGTCGATCACGTCGGTCTTGAGCCGGTCGAGCGATTCCTCGATCTGCAGAGCCGCGGTTTTGGCGTCGCGCCCGTCGATCTTCGTCATCAGGAACGCGCGCTGCCGATAGCCGTCCTGGAGCGCCTGCCCCATGCGAACCTCGCTCGCCCCCGCGTTGTAGTCCCAGCAGTTGTCCAAAAACGTGATCCCGCGGTCGATCGCCGACCGGATCAGGCGGACGCTCTCCTGCGCATCGGACTGCTTGCCGACGTGAAAGCCTCCGAGCCCGATGGCAGACACCCGTTCTCCAGTGCGCCCCAGCTCCCGGTAAATCATGTTGGGCGATTCGGGGCGGTGGGCAGGAGCCGCCTTTTGCCCGGCAGCGGAGCCGGAGAACGCCGAAGCCGCTGCAGCGGCGGCGCTGGCGCGAAGGAAATCCCGACGGTCCATCCTGGTCAAATCCATATTGACTGAGATTGTCGCCCAGAAAGGATGGATGTGGGGCCGAATCGAGTCGTCGGTCCCCTCGCGGAGCGGGCGTTTTTGCCCAAAATTGGGTGCAAATTTCCATTGAAGGTCCCTCACAGGGCGAGTACACTGCCTCATCCCCCAAGGAGGCTGTATGGGTAAGATCAACATCGGCCGTTGGGTCGTGGGCGGTCTTGTGTGCGGGATCGTCCTCAATTGCCTTGGATACCTCGTGGATGGCCTGCTGCTGGCATCGCAGTGGAACCAGAATCTGGTCCGCCTGGGACGTCCCGAACTCAATACCAGCCAGATGATTTGGTTCAACCTGATCGGGTTCGCGCTCGGCCTGCTGGCAGTCTGGATCTATGCCGCGATCAGGCCCCGGTTCGGCGCCGGCGTTGGCACAGCAGCTATCGCGGGCATCGCCGTCTGGGTGGCCGCTTCCGTGCTGCCGAACGCATCCATGATGTGGGTGACAGGCCTGTTCAACAACCACCTCACCCTCTACACAACACTCGGCGCGCTCGTTGAACTGGTCGTCGGGACCATCGCTGGAGCGGCTCTGTATCGGGAGGAGTCCGCGACGGTGGCGGCAGCAGCCCCTCCGGCACGGCAGACGGTCGGGGCAGCCTAAATCGGCGTGAATCGAACCTGAGCCCGTCTGCGAAGCCTCTTCCAACGGCTTCGCAGGCCGGTTGCAGGACACGGCGTGCTGCGGGAACGCCCGCCGGCGCAAGGAGTGTGCCCCCCGCGAGCCCTCCGGGCTCGGGTGTCCAGCCCGGAAACCTCCCCGGAATCGGCCCGCATCTCCCACAGGTGACCTTTTCAAGGGCTCCGGGTGATGCCCCACAAGGGTAACCTCTCCCGGCCCGACGAGGGTTGCGGGCGTCTGGTCCCTGGGCCTATACTCGGACCGTTTGGCCCGGATGCGGGTTCAATCCGAAATGAACCGGATGGAACCATTTTTTTGCAGGGCCGGTCAGGATGAGTTGGAGATTCTCCGATGGCGACGGTAACGCTGGAACAGGAAATTAACCCCTGGGAAGCCCAGGCGGCACGGTTCGATTTTGCGGCGCGCAAACTCAATTTAGACGAAGGCCTCTGGAGGGTTCTCCGCTATCCCTCCCGCGAAGTCATCGTGCACTTCCCCGTCGGCATGGACGACGGCCGCATCGAGATGTTTACCGGCTACCGCGTGCAGCATTCCCAGGCCCGCGGGCCCGGCAAGGGCGGCATCCGCTACGCGCCCGATGTCACCCTCGACGAAGTGCGCGCCCTCGCCAGCTGGATGACCTGGAAGTGCGCCGTCGTCAATATTCCCTTCGGCGGCGCCAAAGGCGGCGTCATCTGCGATCCAAAGAAGATGTCCCAGGGCGAGCTCGAGCGCATGACCCGGCGCTACACATCGGAGATCATCGAATTCATTGGGCCGGAGAAGGATGTGCCCGCGCCCGACGTCAACACCAACGAGCAGACCATGGCCTGGATCATGGACACCTACTCCATGCACATGCGCCAGACCGTGACCGCCGTGGTCACCGGCAAGCCGCTGAACATCGGTGGATCGCGCGGACGCCGCGAGGCGACCGGACGCGGCATCCAGATCATCTGCGATGAGGCGCTGAAGTATCTCGGCATCCAGCGCGACGGCTGCCGCGTCATCATTCAGGGTTTCGGCAACGTCGGTTCGAACGCGGCGCGGCTGATGCAGGAGCGCGGCTACAAAATTATCGGCATCGGCGAGTACGACGGGGGCCTCTACAACCCCAACGGCATCGAGATCGGCTCGCTCGAAGAGCACAAGCTGCGCAACGGAACGGTCCTGGGCTTCCGTGGAGCCGAGCCCATGCCGACCGCCGAACTGCTGACCACCGAGTGCGAGATTCTCATTCCTGCCGCGACGGAGAACGTCATTACCAGCCGCAACGCCGAAAACATCCGCGCGCGCATCGTGTGCGAAGGCGCGAACGGCCCCACCACCGCCGTCGCCGACGAGATCCTTGCCGACAAGAAGATTTTCATCGTCCCCGACATCCTCGCGAATGCCGGCGGCGTCACCGCTTCCTACTTCGAATGGGTGCAGGACCGCCAGGGCTACTTCTGGAAAGAGTCGGAAGTCAACGAGCGCCTGGCCAGCATCCTCGCCGAGAGCTTCGACGACGTCACCCGCTACGCTGAAGCTCATGCCGTCAACAACCGCATCGCAGCCTACATGCTCGCCATCGACCGCGTAGCCTTCACCATCAAGCAGCGAGGCATTTACGCCTGAGGGCAGCGAACAGGGATTAGCGATGATGATTAGCGAAAGACTGTTAGCAAGCAGCTGTTGGCAAGTGAGGATACGCTAATCGCCTCTCGCCATCCGTTTTCCGCTAAGCGCTGTTCGCTAAACGCTGTTCGCTAGCCGCTGTTCGCTAATCGCTCTCCGCTAAACGCTTCTCCGCTCGCCTTTTCCCCATCAACGTTGCCGCCACCCCGAAGATCACCAGCACCGCTCCCACCGCCTGCCCCCGCGAAAGGTGCTCCCCCGCCAGCGCAATCCCCAGCGCCACCGCGATCACCGGATTCACATACGCATAACTCGACACCCGCGTCGGCGAGTCATGCGCGATGAGCCATACATAGCTCGTATACGCCACAATCGACGCCGCAAGAATCAAATACCCCATGCTGAGGACCACATGCGCGCTCAGCATCACCGACATGCGCGGCAGCAACTGGCGCTCCCCGGCGGCGAACGCGGCCATCATCAGGAACATGCCGCCGGTATACATCTGCCACCCCGCATTGCATTTCTGCGGACTCGGCAGCGTCAGCCGGCGCGAAAGAATCGTCCCGATTCCCCAGCAAAGCGTTCCGGCGACCGTCACCGCCACTGCCCTCGCGTACCCGTGGGCGTGCACCTGCGGGCCATGCCGCAGCGCCAGCAACGCGATTCCCGCAAACCCGGCCGCGATCCCGCCCGACGCAAGCAGCGTCGCCCGCTGCGTCCGCAGGAACAGAACCTCGCCCGCGTAAATCCACAGCGGGATCAAAGCGGAGACCAGCGCCGCGACGCCCGACGGAATCCGCGTCTCCGCCCAGAACAGCCCCGAATAGAGGCAGGCAAACATGATGAACCCGAGCAGCGTTGCGTTCAGGAACTGCCGAGCACTCAGCTGAACCGGACCAGTAAAGTGGCTCCAGAGAATCAGGATCAGGCCGGCAACGGTAAAGCGAAATCCCGCCGCAAAAAACGGCGGCAGCACTGCGACGACCTCGCGGATAGCAAGGAACGAACCGCCCCACAGGATGTAAATGGCGCCATAGGCCAGGAGTTTGCGCACAGGTGAAAACAGGGTACAGGGTGCAGCAGTCAGGGTACAGGGCTAGCCGTACGCTGTGCCCTACGCCGTGTGCCTTGTGCCCTGCGCCCTGTGCTCTGTGCCCTGTGCTCTGCACCCTGCCCCCTCCTGCCCCGACACTGGTACACTCAGGCTTCCCCAAAACCGCTTCCGGGGGTATCCAGTGGCGACGAGCAACATCAAGCCCGCAGTTCCGAAGTCAGGCGCGCAGGGATTCCAGCCCTACGTGCCCTCCAGCGAGACGCGGCCAGAGCTCACCTTCCGCGCCATCTTCCTCGGCTGCCTCTTCGGCCTCATCTTCGGCGCGGTCACCGTCTACGTCGGCATCGAGGCCGGCCTCACCGTCGCCGCCTCCATCCCCATCGCCGTCCTCTCCATCAGC
>DASZYN010000305.1:0-6333 GCA_035545435.1 Acidobacteriaceae bacterium
GCCCCTGCGTTCCGCTCTTCTCAAAAAAATGCAAAAGCAAATCGAGCGCCCGGGGATGGGACCCGAGGAGCTCCGCACCTGGCTCGCCCAGCTTACGCCCGCGGAGCTTGGAGTGGACGAATCTGCCGATCCGGTCCTCGCCCGTTTTCAGGTCAGCCTCTTTACCGAAGCCTCGGGAACGCAAATCTTCAGCACCACCTTCGCGCAGTGGGCCACCCGGGAGGTGCTTCGCCGTGCCCAGGCGCTGACCGTCATCGCTCGCTTCGCGCCGCGCCAGCGGCAGCGGCCCATGAACGAATTGCTGTCCGGCAACACGGCCGCGGCTGAACTTGATCCCGCCGGTTCGCTCATCGATGCCGATATGGCCGCCTGGTATCACTGGGTCAATCAGCAGCGACTTCCAGGCTACGAGCAGTCCGGATTCCTTGCATGGTTCGAGGATCACAACCAGGCCGTAGCCATCGGTCCGACGATACCGCGTGGCGTTCAATCCGATTCGTCGCTGGATCTGGCCGAGTTGCTCGCCTTCGTAACCGGATAGGCGAGTCTCTCAGGGGGTCCTCATTCCCACCGCATGGGCATGATGTGCCGGCCGTCCGGTAGTTTGAGAACAGTGACCTTACGCCCCTGATCCAGCCAGGATGCACGGTATAATCCCCTGCGTATCCTCCCCAATGCCCCAGCGTTCCTCATGGTTCGGCCGTGTGATTGCTGCGACGCTGCTGCTCTGTTCGGCCTCCCTGGGTCACGGGCAGGTTGCGGCAGGCAGCGCTCCTATCGTCGTCCAGGGCCTGGGCAAGGGAACCGCTTCCCTCAGCGGTCCCTGGCGGTTCCATCTCGGAGACAATCCCGCATGGGCTGCGCCTGGCTTCGACGATTCCGGCTGGGAAAAGGTGACCGCCGACCTTCCCTGGGGCCAGCAGGGCCACGACCGGTATACCGGCTATGCGTGGTATCGCTGCCGCCTCGCTCTGACCCCCGCTCCCGGTGTTTCTCCGCAATTTTCTTTATTGCTGGAGCACGTCGACGACGCCTACGAAATCTACTGGAATGGCAGGCTGATTGGCCACAACGGCAAGCTGGACCCGTATCGGATCTGGTACTACTACTACTCCGAGAAAGCGCAGACCTTTGCACTCGGTCCTGGACAAAGTGGCGTTCTGGCCTTCCGGGTCTGGAAGGCCCCCCTGTTCTCCGACGATTCCGGCCAGGGCGGGGGTTTCGAGTCCGCTCCACTCATCGGCAGTCCTGAAGCGATTGCCGCCGTCAGAGCCGCGCTCGACTACCAGTGGCTGAGCGGGCGGCAATTCCTTTTCGGCCAGAACCTCATCTACGCACTCATTGCGCTGGTGAGCTTTCTGGTCTGGCTGCGCCATCGCAGCCAGTGGCTGCTGTTCTGGATGATGGCCTTTACGGCGGCTCCCGTCATTATCCTGCTGTTACTGGGGAGCGGTCTTCACTGGCCTTACCTTTTCGTCATAGGCGCGGCCCAGCCTTTTTATTCCATCCAGGACGAAATTGCCCTGTGGTTTCTGCTTCTGTGGCTGCTTCCTCTCCGCGAGAGCCGCAGATTGTGCCGGCTCACACGCATCCTTGCATGGGTTAGCTTCACCACCGGTTTGCTCGACGGGGCGGTGCTGGCGATCAGCTGGGGCCCGCGCTGGATTGGGCCAGCGCAGATCGTCGACGGCGTATCCGCCGCAATCTATACCCTGCTCGATGCGTATCCGCTAATCCTGATCGCCGCAGCTTTCCCTTTGCGCAGGCGCTTCGATTCCGCTCGACGCATGCTCGCAGCCCTGGCTTTTCTTTATGGCATGGTGGCCGTCGTCCTCGATGCCTCTAAACAAGGCCGCCAGTTCACCAACTGGACTCTTGCCACGAAGCTGGAAGCGCCTCTGTTCACTCTCGGCGGCAGCGCCATCTCGCTGCATACGCTCGCCGGCGCGTTCCTGCTGGTCGCCCTCGTGTACGCCGTGACCAGCAGGCTGCGCGAAGACCAGCGCCACAAGGAAGCTCTGGAGCGGGAGAAGATCGAACTCACCCGCACTCGCGACGAGATGCGTCACTTTGCCGAAAATGACGACCTGACCGGCCTGTCGAACCATCGCATCATTGCGGAACGCCTCACTGAGGAAGTGGAGCGGTCGCGCCGCCAGCAGGCACCGCTCAGCGTCATCCTTGCCGATATCGACCATTTCAAGAACATCAACGATACCTTCGGTCATGTGGTTGGCGATCGTGTGCTCAAAGAAGTGGCTGCGATCTTCCGCCAGTCGGTGCGCCCCTACGATTCAGTGGGCCGCTATGGAGGCGAGGAATTCCTGATCATCCTTCCCGGGTCTGACTTTGAAAGCGCCAGCACTCGCGCCGAGCAACTGCGCCGCGCCGTGCAGAGCGCGCACATTATGGATGGCGAAACCCAGGTGCGAGTCACCTCCAGCTTCGGCGTAGCCTCCGGTTTCCCGGGCAAAGACGAGGCGGAGACGGTGATTCGAATCGCCGACGCTGCCCTCTATGAAGCCAAAAGAAACGGGCGCAATCGCGTCGTCGTCACTGAGGTCAGTTCGCCCGAAGACGCGCCCTTGCCCGCCGCCGGAGGCAGTCAAACACCCGCGTAGCGCCGGAACATTCGTGCCGTTCGGCTCAGGGAATCGTTCCGTCCAGGACCTGCGATTGCTCGGCGAATGCCTCCCGGGTGCCCCTGCGGATCTTCCTGGTAATGCCAGCCCACACCGGATTCATGCTGGACTTCTCCACGGTCCCGGCTTTCTCCGCCCAGTCGTGGGCCTTGCACCGCTCGCGGCCTTGCTTGTAAACAGGCAGATCTTTCACCAGGCCGAACGCGGCCGCAACCGCCACGCCCACGTCGTCCTTCAACTCGTCGGGTACATTCGCGTAGACCTCGGGCTTGTGTTCCTCGATCCACTGAAACGCAATGGGGAGCACCACCTCATCCACCCAGCACAGGTAATCCTGCAGGGAATCCATTGCGGCAGCCCACGAAGGGTGCAGCTCCCCGTCCGGGCGTCTCTCCTCTTTTCTGCAACACGGCATGTAGACACACCCTCTTTTCGTGGGCGACATGAGCACTTTCCTTTCCTGAATGAGGTTTGCGCGTTACTGCTATCTTCCGATAAAAGGCGGCGAGTTCGGCGGAATCCCCTCACTCGAACACGTCCCCAGCAACTTATTCAGCAACAGGAGACCGCGATTTCCGGTCCTCTGTTCGGCCGGGTGTCCGCGACGTGCTCTTTTTCGGTCCCGTAGCTGGGGGATGCGGGTTTTAAGACTCTCACGAATAGACCGGCGGCCAACGGGCACCAGCCGGGGTCATACACAGCCGACAGCCTTCTGATGGATGGGGCGATACCGGGATTCACCATGCTGCAGGTTTTCGCTTTGCTTAAGCAATGAAAACGGAGCCGGTTGAAACAGTTGGTGCCGAAGAAGGGACTCGAACCCCCACACCCTTGCGGGTACATGGACCTGAACCATGCGCGTCTGCCAATTCCGCCACTTCGGCACGGAGAGAGTTCAGCGCGGCACCGGGCTCATGACCGAACAAATTCGAGCAGGAGCGGGCGCACCAAACGGGCAGTGTCGCAATTCTATCGTATTCCGCAGCCCGCCGCGAGCCTGTGTTCGCGCTGGACCGGCAGCAACTCCTGGTGTTACAAAGGCATCCACCCGTGTCAACCCGCGCACCACGCGCTCAGGCCCCCATCTTCTGTCAGGATTATTCTTCTCAATGACCGTACCGTTGCAGCCTAAGTCGATCCCCGAACAGCAGGCCAAAGAGATCCGACGCCTCTCCCACGACCTGAGCAACGCCCTTGAAATTGTCCTTCAGACCAGCTTCCTTCTGGGCACTGTGCCCCTCGATGACGATGCTAAAAAGTGGCACAGCATGCTCGACAACGGCGTCCAGCAGGCTGCCGAAATCAATCGCCAGCTGCGGGAGTTTGTCCGCGGCAACAGCTAGTTTCCGGCCATCCGATCAATGCAGCTGGCTGAAGACGAATCCGTGTGTCTGCGCACTGGAGTGACACTGGAAGCACGAAGCGCCCGCGTCCTGGATGGCGTTGTGCGCGGCATCGTTTCCCCAGAAGCGCTCGAATCGCCATCCTCCCGTGCCGCTGTAATGCCTCGAATCCCGGATCATCACGTCCACTCTGCGCCGCTCGCCTTCGAAAATGACCCCGTTTTTCTGCTGAGCCTCGCGCAGCTCGTACACGATCATGGAACCGTCGGTGAAGTTGCCGGATGCGTAGCCCTCAACGGCCTTCGCATTCGCGAAGATGTGGTGCATGCCTTCTTCACTTTTCAGCTGTGGGCTGGTCCCAGGCAGGATGACCCCCGTCCCTATATGGACCCAGCGTCGAAAGTCGCCGGGATACTGAACGGCTTCCGCCGCATACACCATGTTCAGCGCCAGGGCCGCGAATGAGAGCGCGACCCACGCGCCCGAGCGAAACGCCGCCGCGCGCCAATTGCGATTGTGATTTGCCATGAGGGCATTCTGCGCGTCACCGAAACCCGCGTATTGGAAAAAATTCAACTCGACGCGGGACTCGCGGAACTCCGGCTCGCCGCCTCTGGCAGCCTGCTGAACTCTCCCGGCGTGGCGCCCGCAAACGCCCGAAAATCGCGGATCATGTGCGCCTGATCGAAGTACCCGCAATCGGCCGCCAACTCGGCCCAGCTCACCGGCTCACCCTTCTCCATCCGATTCAGAAGTGCGCGGAATCGCCGAACCCGGCAGAACAGCTTCGGCGTGAGTCCGACGTGCTCGCGAAACAGCTGAATGAAACGGGTGTGGCTCAGGCCCGTCTCCCTTTGAATCGCCCGTACGCGGCGTACTCCGCCAGCACTCGACAGTTGCCTGACGGCATAGTTCACCGCGGGGGGAATCGGCGCGGCGCGCATAAGCCTTTGGCGCAGATACTCTTCCACCACGCGCAGCCGCGCTTCCTCACCTGCAGCCGAGCACACCTCGTTGAGTAAGCGGTCGGCTTCGGACGGATAAAGCTCCTGCAGGGGGATATCGATGTTGTGCAGCTCGTGCGCTGCCACGGGGAAAAACATGCGAGCGGCTCCGGGACGAAAAACAACGCCCACCACCCCCGTCGAAAGCGAAGGATCGATCTGAAACGACTGAGACCAAGGGCCGGCCAGCAAGGGAACGCCGATACTGCGGGTTTCCTCACCCACGAAATAGGTCGCCGTCGGCTTTTCCAGGTGGATCACCAAAGCCATTGCGCCGTCTGGATACACCCGCTGCCGAGACGGGGCCATCCCGGAAGTGGATGCGTACCACAGCGATTCGACATAACGGGAGAGCGGGAGGGCCGGTTTGTGAATCCGGAACATGCCGTCATCCTACAAACGTCGACGGGCCCGTCGCCCCTTCTTGTGACCAATCGGCCCGGTTGGGTGTCCGTCCTGCAGCCTCCTGGCCCGCTCCGCCCGTCCAGCCTGCCATCCCTATATAAGGATGAGATAATAAAAGCAGCTGTCAGGAGATCCTCTCCTCGGCCGCCGTCCAATGGGGGCGTCACGGTTTCGACGGGATCGATTGCGGCAAAGAGGCATGCCGGGGTCTGGGCACCCGTAATCGCCTGGAAAACCATAATTGCCAACACCAATCAGCTGGCATACGCAGCCTAATTAGTTAGACTGCCGTTCTCCTCGGCTTCGCCCTCGGGCTGAGACAGGACGTCGCACTGGGGGCTGGCTTCCGATCCTCGGTCCGTGGATCGGCGGCGAGATCATCGGACTAGTTTTCGGCGTTTCTTGTCCGTTCTAAGCGCCGGGAGCGAAACTTCGGAACGGACTGAGCATGGAGTCTCTCGGCTGACAACGATTTCGGACGCGGGTTCGACTCCCGCCGCCTCCACCAACCACCTTCCATTACGTTTCTTTGACAATCGCCTGCCCGCTCGACCCGGTGCATAGCATCCAATCCAGGGCAGGTTCCCTAACTGTCAGCGATCCTCAGAAAAAGGAAGAAAACCTATATGCCTAAAATCACAACGCGGGTGAAAGACCTGCCGGGATGGATGCCGAGGCCTATCGGACTACCATCGCGATTTGCCCCCAGCGACAGCGATGCGTTGGGTGAAGCAACCGTCGAACACATCCTCCGTGTCATGGACGACCGCATCGTATTCACCTGCAAGTACAAGGGGCGACGGATCGATTTTGACTTCAGCACTGAGGACAGAAAGACCAGCGACAAGGTTGCGGAAATCCTGAGAAGCCATCGGGAGAAAAGCCTTGCCTCGATCGGCACCATCGAGCTTCCTGCGGATCTATTAGCTGCGTAGGAAA
>DASZYN010000306.1:0-2390 GCA_035545435.1 Acidobacteriaceae bacterium
GCCGTGTTCCTGATGCAGACCACCGATTCGGCAGCCGTGGTGACGCAGACCCTCGGGATTGGCGCCGACGATAGCGGTGCCTCTCATCGCGCCGAGGCGCCGGTCTCGCAACGAAAGTGATACGCAATTTCGGTGTCCTTCCTTCCTCAGGGCGTAACCTGATCACAAATCGCCTGATGCGCCGGAATGCTCCCATCGTTCGTATCCCGGCTCATTCCAGGGATTGCGAGCAAGGCGAAGCAGTGCCGTCATGCCGGCGGATCCAACCGATGCCCGAACCCATCGCAGCCGAAATGCAACAGGTGAGCCAAAAGCCGGTTTACGATCTGCGCAAGCAGCAAACCCTCTTTTCTGTTCTGACCCTTTTTGTGCTTGCCATGCTGCTGCTCCTGCACATGCTCTTCGCGGTCGTGCTCGGGGAGCCGAGCGTCTCCGTCATTGTTGTTCTTGGACTGAGTTTTGCTCTGCGTCTGGCCGAACTCGGCTGGTTGCAGGGCCGCAGCGAACCTCTCAGCGACTTTGCCGCAAAGCTCGACGGCCTCGTTTCCATCGTCAGCCTCTTCGTGTTGGCGGTACTGCTGGCCTGGCTGACCGATCGCGATCACAGCCCCTACCAGGTTCTGCTCATCATTCCCGTCCTCCAGGCAGCAACCCTGTTCCGCCTGACGCCCACACTGCTGACCATCCTTGCCGCCGACGCCACCATCTTCCTCTGGCTGTGGCACTATTTCGCGCTCTACCCGCCTGCGCTGCTCGACGAATATCTCGAGGCCGGCATGTTCGCCGTAGTGGTGGCTCTGGTCGGCGTCCTCATGTGGGTGCTCATGCGCATCCTGCGTTCTCATCAGACTGCCCTGGACCGTACCTTGTCCGACCTGCAAAGCGCCCGAGAGAGCCTGGTCAGGGAAGAGAAGCTCGCTGCCGTGGGCCGGCTCGCCAGCGGTATCGCCCATGAGATCCGCAACCCTGTCGCCATGATCACCAGCGCCCTTGCTACCGCGGAAGACGGTGCCGCGGATGCGAAGGAGCGCGCAGAAATGTTCGCCATCGCCCACCACCAGGCAAAGCGTCTCGAAAAACTAACCACCGGGTTCCTCAACTACGCCAGACCCGCCGTGCCGCGTCGCGTCTCGATTGCGGTGGATGATCTGATCGGCGCGGTCGAAGCCGTTACGCGTATTCGCGCCGAGGAGCGCGGCATCCGGGTTTCCTCTCGCATCGAACGTCACGGCACCGCCAGCATTGATGCCTCCCAGGTCGAGGGCGCTCTTCTGAATCTGTGCCTCAACGCCGTCGAGGCCATGGACAGCAACGGCGAAATTCGCCTGCTCGCCGATCTGGAAGGTGACGTGCTGCGCATCGAGGTTCGGAATTCCGGCCATGCCATTCCTCAGCCATACCTCGAGCGCATTTTTGAGCCCTTTTTCACCACCCGAGCCAACGGCACCGGTCTGGGCCTTGCCATTGCAAGAGGCATCGCCAGGGCTCATGGTGGAGATCTGTGGGTGAGCAGCAATGAAGAGGGAAGTGTCGCCTTCACCATGACGCTGACCTCCGGCACACCGGAACAAACCATTCAGGAGGAAATCCGTGGGCAAGATCCTCATCGTCGATGATGAAGCGAGCATGCGAAGGATCCTCGTCGCCAACTTGCGGCGAGACAGCCACGTTGTCGTCGAGGCCTCCGGGTTCGGCGAAGCCCGCGCGCTGCTGGCTCGCGAAGATTTCGACGCGGTCCTGACCGACCAGAAGATGCCCGACGGGAGCGGCCTCGATGTGCTGCGCGCCGTCCAGGACGACGACGCCACCACATCGGTGATCTTCCTGACCGCGGTGGGCACGGTCGAGCTCGCCGTCGAAAGTATGCGCGAGGGCGCCTCCGACTTTCTCACCAAACCCTTTGTCCCGGAAGCCGTGCGAACCGCGGTCGCCCGTGCCTGCGAGCGGACCGCCCTGCTGCGCGAGAATGCCGTGCTGCGCTCCACGGTGCGCAAGCTGGAGGACCCAGGCGATATCCTCGGCGCCAGTGCGGCCATGGAGGCCGTGCGCGACGTGATCGCGCGCGTGGCCGGTACCAACTCCACCGTGCTCATCATGGGTGAAACCGGCACCGGCAAGGAGCTGGTCGCCCGCGCCATCCATCGCAACAGCAGGCGCGCCGCCAGTGCGTTCATCGCCATCAACTGTGCCGCGGTTTCTGAAACGCTTTTGGAAAGCGAACTGTTCGGCCACGAGAAAGGCGCCTTTACCGGAGCCGACAAGGCCAGAGCCGGACTCTTCGAGGCGGCGCATAACGGCACCCTCTTCCTCGACGAGGTTGCCGAGATGTCGCCCGCCGCCCAGGCCAAGCTGCTGCGCGTGCTCGCCAACGGTGAAATTCAGCGCGTCGG
>DASZYN010000307.1:0-8307 GCA_035545435.1 Acidobacteriaceae bacterium
TTTCTCCATCGCGCCGATCCAGTTGGTCGGGTCGTAGGTTGAATCGTCTTCGAGCCGCTTCACGCGCGGGCGGAACCACTGGAAGGTGTTGTCCTTGTTGTAGGTGACGCAGGGGCTGAAGACGTCGAGGAAGGAAAAGCCTTTGTGCTGGATGGCCTGCTTGATCAGTTCGGTCAGGTGCTTCTGGTCGCCGGAGAAGCCGCGCCCCACGAAGGTGGCACCCGCGGCCAGCGCCATGGTGATGGGATAGAGTGGGCCTTCGATGCTGCCGAAGGGGGTGCTCTTGGTCTTCATGCCGATGCGGCTGGTGGGCGATGTCTGCCCGGTGGTGAGGCCGTAGATCTGGTTGTCCATGATGATGTAAGTCAGATCGACGTTGCGGCGGATGGTGTGCGTGAGGTGATTGCCGCCGATGCCGAGGCCGTCGCCATCGCCGCCGGTGACGAGCACGGTGAGGTCGGGATTGGCCATCTTCACGCCCGTCGCCACCGGCAGGGAGCGGCCGTGGAGGGTGTGCATGCCGTAGGTTTCGATGAAGCCAGGAAAGTTCGACGAGCAGCCGATGCCGCTGATGGTGCAGATCATGTGGTTGGGAATCTGGAGGTCGACGAGGGCCTTATGGACGGCGGCAAGAACGCCGAAGTCGCCGCAGCCCGGGCACCAGTCAGGATCGACGCGGCCTTTGAAATCGGCCATGGTAAACGGCTTGGGGGATTCAACAATGGTGGCCATTTTCTTCTCCTGGAACTTCCCTCAGGGGCTAAAGCCCCGGTTCTTCTGCGGACCTTTCGGCACGAGTCAACTCGTGCCCTGATACAAAAACGCCGGGGCTGAAGCCCCCGATCTCTCTCTGCCCTTCATTCCCCGGCCTGAAGGCCGGGGCTTCTACCGTCGTGCCGCTTCGCGACACAGGATGCATTTCCTTTTCCAAACCTTCTGCCGTCGTGCCTGCTTCGCGGTGCAGGATGAACCTCGAATTCGGACCACTCGATTGATTCCTAGACCATGATCTCGTGCGTTGGGACGGACACAGTGGTGTCGCCCGCAAGTTGTTCGCGTACCGCTTCCACAATGTGGTGCGGCATGAAGGGCTCGCCATCGTACTTGCGGATGTGGCCGTCGGGGACGAAGCTGGTTTCGCTGCGCAGGTAGCGGGCAAACTGGCCGCTGAAGTTGTTCTCGACGATGATGGTGCGCTTCGCGTTGCGCAGCTGATCGAGAATCGCTTCGCCGTGGAGGGGAACGAGCCAGCGAATCTGTAACTGGTTGGCAGTGATTCCCTGCTCGGCGAGCTGGGCGCGGGCTTCTTCGATCACGCCCTGCGTGGATCCCCATCCGATGAGCGTAACGTCGGCGTCTTTCGGACCCTGGAGGCGGGGGGGCGGCACGGCGGCCGCGATTCCCTGCTCCTTGCGCATGCGCTTTTCCATCATGGCGCGGCGCTTGCCGGCGTTGGTGTACATGTCGCTGATGAGCACGCCGTTCTCATCGTGCTCGTCGCTGGAGACGACGTGCGTATAGCCAGGGACGCCGGGGATGGCGCGGGGCGAGACTCCGCTTTCGGTGATGCGGTAGCGAAGATATTCGCCGTGATCGCCGTTGGGCTCGGTGATCATCTCACCGCGATCGATGTGCGGCTTGAAGTCGAGAATCTTCGGGTCGACGCTGAGGCGGCCCTCGGAGAGCAGCAGGTCAGCGAGGACGAGGCCGGGCACCTGGAATTTGTCGCAGATATTCCAGATTTCGGCCATGAGGGTGAAACAGTCGCCGATGTCGAGCGGCGCGGCGATCACACGGGGATAGTCGCCGAAGGCAGCGCCGAGCATCTGCCACAGGTCGCCCTGTTCGGTTTTGGTGGGAACGCCGGTGGACGGGCCCGCGCGCATGCAGTCGATCACAACGATGGGAATTTCCGCCATGGCAGAGAGGCCGAGGGCTTCGGACATGAGGGCAAATCCACCGCCGGAAGTGGCACACATGGCGCGAACACCGGCCTGGGCGGCGCCGATGACCATATTGACCACGCCGATTTCATCTTCGACCTGGCGGACCATGATGCCGGCTTTGCGACCGTTGGCAGCGAACCAGTGGAGCACGCCGGTGGAGGGACTCATGGGATAGGCGCAGTAGAATTTGACACCGGCCGCGGCTCCGCCCATGGCCAGGGCGGCATTGCCGCTGAGGACGGCGTACTTCGTATCCGTCATGGGGACGGGATTCGCGAAGGGCTTGAAGTTCTGCGTGGCGTAGTCGTATCCAGCGCGGGCGACGGCGATATTTTCGTCGGCAACGGCAGCGGCCTTCTTGCCGAACTGCTCGCGGATCACGGATTCGAGAGACTCGAAACCGATGGCCATCATGCTGAGGGCGGCGCCCATGGCGAGGGTATTCTGCGCGACCTTGTTCTTGGTGATGTCGGCCAGAGTGGAGACGGGGAGCGGACAGAGCTGCACACCGTCGGCATGTTCGCCCGGTTTGATGGAGTCGGCGTTGTAGATGCACGCGCCGCCGGCGGTGAGCAGGCGGAGGTGGCGATCCATGGTGTCCTGATTGAGCGGGATGAGCAGTTCGAGGGTGTCGCCCATGTTGGTGACGGGATCGACGCCGGCGCGGATGGTCAGGAAGGTATGGCCGCCGCGGATGATGGACTGGTACGCGTTATAGGCGTTGAGATGGAGGCCGCGGCGGCTAAAGATCTTCGCAAAGATGTCGCCTGGAGTGGCGACACCCTGGCCGGCGGCGCCTCCGATGCCGATGGAAAAGGTCTGGGTCATAAGGCTCCCGCAAAAACTGGCAGAGTCCAGGCGTAGGTTCCTGAAGTCCGACCAGCATACAACAGCGCATGGACGATTCGACAGGGGCGGAGGTCAGTTGGAATTCGATGGAAAATCGACGGGCACGGGCATTTCGAGCTCGCGCACCGTTTGATGAATGCTGCCGCTGGAACCGGAGATCGTGTTGAGCCACCGGATGCGGCCCCTGCCATCGAACAGGATCGCGGCGGGCCAGCTATCGACAGAGAAGGGCTTGAGTTGGGCATCGGGGAGGATGAGCACGGGCAATTCCGGCGGCAGACCGGCGCGAAAAGCGCGGAGCGCAGCAAGGAGCTGAGGGGTGGGCGCGTCGACTCCGGTATTGGCGGCGAAAGAGGTGGCGGCGATGACTTTGAGGCCCGGCGTTACGTGATCGCGGGCAAGAAGGTCCAAAATGCCGTGGATGGTCTCGCTGCAGGCGGGACTGCCGAGGGAGAAGAGCAGGACAAGCGTGCGGTCGTCGAGGATACGGATGGTGGTGGTTTTTGCGTCGATGTGCCGGACAATGCGATGCGCGGCGGGGTTGGTGTCGTAAACGGGAACGGCACGGGGGATTGAAGATCCGGTGGCGGTGAGTTCGGCGCCATGGAATTCGCGCACGGGGCTTGACCGCCGGAAGAGATCGTAGCGAGCCATGGCGGCCTGGATGGACGGGTAACTGGCGCTGGCGACGATGGAGGGCGCGGCGAGGGCAGCTTTGAGCTGGTCGAGAATTTTCGCTGCGTCTTCCGGTTTGAAGTTGCGGCGCAGGGCGTCGGCACAGCGCAGGGCATCGCGCGTGAGCAGCGCAGCGTCGACAGAGTCGCCATTGCCGCTGAGCGAGCCGCCGTGCGCAAAGGCGTCAAAGATGTGGGGCAGTTGCTGCGCTTCGAGGCGGGGGATCAGGTCGAGGTCCTCGGTGGCGTCGCTGGCGGAGGCGGCGTCGATGACCATGTCGATGCCGAGATGGATGCTGGCGTCGTACGGAAAGAGGCTGAGAAGGGTTTGTATCTCGCTTTCGGCAGAGGGGACAGCGCCAAGACCGATGAAGGCACGAGCGAGCAGCAGATGGCCGACTTCAGGAGACTGGGGTTGCGGCAGCGCGTTGTAGGAAACCAGGAACGCGCGAGCGGGCTCGTAGTCCTGGCCGAAGATGCAGAGCTTGCCCATAGCAAGAAGGTCTTCGCCGTCGAATTTGTCTTTGCTGCGAAGCTCGCATTGCTCTTTCGCGCGGGCAACGCCGATGGCGAGCGCCCATTTGTCGGCATCGGTAAGGTCGTCTGGAGCCTTGCGGGCATCGTTGAGAGGCTGCATCGCGTACAGGTATGCATCGGATGGGCTCATGGGAGGGGCGCCGGCGCTGGGGTTAGCGGAAGCGGATGGGGTTTGGGCGGGCAGATTGGGGGTGGCGGAAGGTGGCGGCGCCTGCGATGGAGGACTGGCGATGGCAGGCTGAGATGTGGGAGCGGGCGGGGCTTGTTGTCCAAAAAGAGTTGAGCTCAGGAGTGCCAGGAGCAGCAGCCGCATGCGTCGCAGGGTACCACCGTCGGAGGCGGGACGCCGGATCGGGTTTGGGCTGAGGAGGTCACGGCCAGATTGAGTAGAGAAGGAATTCGCGATTGCCTTCGGCGCCGGTGATGGGGGAATCGATCACGTCGATCTGTTGGCCACCGAGTTCTTCGACGCAGGCGCGGACGCGATCGATGGCGAACTGGTGGGCAGCCGGGTCGCGAACGATGCCGCCCTTGCCGATGCGCTCGCGGCCGGCTTCAAACTGGGGTTTGACGAGGAGTACTGCGACTACGGCGGGACTTTCTGCGAGCGCTGCCAGGACCGGCGGCAGAACGAGGGTGGCGGAGATGAAGGACACGTCCACAGCAAGGAAGGAGATGCCGGGCGGCAGGTCGCCGGGATTGAGCAGACGGGCGTTGGTGCGTTCCATCAGGGTCACGCGCGGGTCGTCGCGCAGGGTTTGAGCGATCTGGCCATAGCCGGTATCGATGGCGAGAACGCGGGCAGCGCCGTGCTGCAGCATGCAGTCGGTGAAGCCACCGGTGGAGGCGCCGATGTCGCAGCAAAATTGCCCGGTGAGGTCGATATGCCAATGGTCGAGAGCCGCTTCCAGCTTGAGTCCGCCGCGGCTGACGTAGCGCAGATCGGAGCCGAGGAGGCGAACCGGCGCGTCGTCGGGCACAGCGTGGCCAGGCTTGTCGATTTTCTGCTCGTTGACCAGAACCCGGCCGGCGAGGATGACGGCCTGTGCCCGCTCGCGGGTGGGAACGAGAGCGCGTTCGACGAGAAGCTTGTCCAGACGCGTTTTCATTGTCTGCTCTTGACCGCCGGCGCGCGGGTGGCCGGAGCCGACGCGACACGTGGGCTGCCGATGTCGCATCCTAAGAGAGAAAGTGAGCGGGGCATGTACCCGAATATTGTGCGATGACCGACGAAACGACACAAATCAGGCAGAGGTATCCGCTGACATGGCTGGGGTGGTTGCTGGCAGCGGTGTTTGCGGTAATAGCGGCGGTACTGGCGCACCATGTGGCGTGGCTGCGGGGCGAACTGAACACATCGCAGGGCAGCGCGGCGCAGATGAAAGTGCAGCTGGACCATGCGAACCAGATAGTGGCGGTGCTGAGTTCGCCGCAGTCGGCGCATGTCATGCTGACGGAGACGCGGCAGGCGATGCGGCCGGTGGGACAAGTGAGCTGGCTGCAGAGCCAGGGAGCGCTGGTCTTCGTGGCGGGCGGGTTGCGAGACCTGCCGTCGGATAAGGCGTATGAGCTGTGGCTGATCCCTGAGGGCGGCAAGGCGCCGATTCCGGCGGGACTGTTTCGGCCGGATCCGGATCATGGAGCCACCGTGGTGCTGCCGCCAGTGCCTGCCGATACGCAGGCAAGAAAATTTGAAGTGACGGAGGAACCTGGACACGGGTCGGAGACGCCGTCGCTGCCTATCGTGATGCAGGGAGAAAGCCGATAGAACCAGTAGTCATCGGCACGGCGGGCCGCCGAACGCCGACGAAGAGTTTTGCCATCGCGCACAATCAGGAGCGCGATACACTGACCCGGGTTTGTTCTGGAGTTATGGGCGAGAAATCACTGGTCACGCTGGCGGTGGATATCGGGGGCACGGGGCTGAAGATGCTGTGCCTCGATGCGGAGGGGAAGCCAATCACAGAGCGGGTGCGGGTGCCGACGCCGGATCCGCCAACACCGACAAGACTGCTGACAGCGCTGGACGAGTTGAAGGCGCAAATGCCGGATTTCGATCGGGTGAGTGTGGGGTTTCCGGGCGTAGTCAAAGGCGGCATGACGATGACCGCGGTGAATCTCGATCCCAGGTGGGTGGGATATCCGCTGGAAGCAAATCTGAAGAAGCGCTGGAAGAAGCCGGTGCGCGTGGCCAACGACGCCGCGGTGCAGGGGCTGGGTGCGATTCAGGGACGGGGCATCGAAATGATCCTGACGCTGGGAACGGGCATGGGATCGTGCTTGTTTGTCGACGGACATATCTGCCCGCTGGAACTGGGGCATCATCCGTGGCTCAAAAAGACCTATGAGGACTATCTGGGCCGGCGCGGTCTGAAGAAGTACGGCGTGAAGAAGTGGAACAAGCTGCTGCGCAAAGCCATCGCGCAGACGCACGCGACGTTCAACTGGGATCATCTTTATCTGGGCGGTGGAAACACGAAACTGATGACGCTGCAGGTGCGCCCGAACGTAACGATTGTGTCGAACATCGACGGGCTGCTGGGCGGCGTGGCGCTCTGGCGGGATGAAGGTAGCCAGTAGCCAGTAGCTTTGGACGCCGCGATGGCTATGATCTAAAGAGCCTGCGCAGGAACTTTCTGACAAATCCAGAGCTCATGGCTTCTGCGGCAGAGAAGCTGGGTGGAGTGCCCCATTTGCTTTCGCGAAAAGTCGTACCGGACACAGGATGATCACAATTACCGGTTCCGACACGAGCCTGTATATCCGGATCTAACCCAGCGTAGCGATGGCAGCCAAGCTCCTGACCGTCAAAGACCGCGAACGCCTGTCTCAGTTCAGATTCAGTCACTGGCTGCTTCTTCCAGTAGCATTGCCTCATCTCGTCGCTGGTCCAGCCCACAAGGTCAGGCGCTACGGCTTGCGGAACTCCACACGAAAGACAGCATCGGGCATCGACGTAAAAACCATCTGCCTGACCAGTAGCTCGGGGAGGGGACGAGTCATTCTTCACAGAGAGTCCTGCCCGTAGTTTTATCTCAGCGTACCGCTAGATGTTCCGCGTGCAGCTTCTGCAGCGGATTCACCGTGATCTGCCGGCGTTGCAATGCGGCGATGCCCTCAACTGCGGCACGTGCGGCGGCCATGGTCGTGATGGTGGGAATGCGCGCGATGACAGCAGCGCGGCGAATGGCCTTCTCGTCGAAGTAAGGATCGGCACCACGCGGCGTGTTGATGATGAGCTGGATGCGCTCGCCTTTGATCAGGTCAACGACGTTGGGGCGGCCTTCCTTGACTTTGTAGACGCGCTCGACGGTCATGCCGGCGCGCTCAATGGCGTTGGCGGTGCCCTCGGTGGCGACGAGATGGAAGCCGAGTTCCATGTACTGACGCGCCAGGTTGACGAGGTTGGTCTTGTCGCGGTCACTGACGCTGAAGAAGACCGTTCCTTTGAGCGGCAGTTGCAGACCGGCAGAGAGCTGTGCTTTGGCGAAGGCTTCGCCGAAGTTGTCGGCCACGCCCATGACCTCGCCGGTGGATTTCATCTCCGGCCCCAGGACTGTGTCGACGCCCTGAAACTTGCTCCACGGAAAGACGGGCGATTTTACGTAGAAGTGCGAACCGGTCTCGAGATCCTTGTGCGAGGAGACGTCGAGGAATTCGCGCAGGCGGCGGCCAGTCATGAGCCGTGAAGCGATTTTTGCGAGCGGCACGCCGGTGGCCTTCGAGACGTACGGAACGGTGCGCGAGGCGCGCGGATTGACTTCGATGACGAACACCTTGTCGGCCATACCGGGCTTGCGCTGGATAGCGAACTGCAGATTGACGAGTCCGATGACATTCAGCGCGAGCGCGAGACGGCGCGTATAGCCGCGGATCGTGTCCAGCGTGGCGGGGACCAGGTCGACGGCGGGCAGAACGCACGACGAGTCGCCGGAGTGGATACCGGCTTCTTCGATGTGCTGCATGATGCCGGCGATGACAACGTCTTCACCATCGCAGAGCGCATCGACGTCCACTTCAACGGCGTCCTCGAGAAAGTGATCGACGAGGATGGGGCGCTCCTGAGAATACTCGACAGCTTCCTTCATGTAGCGAGAAACGCTTTCAGCGTCGAACGCGATGACCATAGCCCGGCCGCCGAGCACATACGAAGGTCGAACGAGGACGGGATAGCCGATGCGCTCGGCGCCGCGAAGAGCTTCTTCGACGCTGGTGGCAATCACGCCGGGCGGCTGCGGAATTTCTAATTCTTCGAGTAGCTTTCCGAAGCGCTTGCGGTCCTCAGCCAGATCAATCGACTC
>DASZYN010000308.1:0-4916 GCA_035545435.1 Acidobacteriaceae bacterium
AAACTTCGGTCAGCGAGACATTCGTTTGGTCGGCGATCGAAGACGCAGCGGTTTCCATGGCTTTACAGTCGAAGCGTGTGCGATGCGGGTGAATCGGGCAAATCGACGACACTCTCTTTTGTTGCAGTCCGTTGGGGATTCACCGGAGGATGTTGGCCTTGTCATAAGGGAGGCAAACGGCGTACCGTCGCGCACAGCAACCCAGTCAACGTATGCATGCGCCTTCCAGCTCGTCCAACCACTCCAGCACTTTCGCCACAAACTCAGCCGGCAAGCACTCGTCGCACGCTTGCAGAATTGTAGGGCAGGCCAGGTGTTCGGCAACGAAGTCAAGATACAGGCCCCGGAGATCGACTGGGCTGCCGCTCTGCACGTGCCATCTGGCCAAGACCTCGCCATTGATCGTGATTCTGCCCCCGCATGTCCCGTCCTCGTTGCGCTGACCCTGGAATTCAGCTCGCATTACTCCGCGCATGGCTGCTCCCTTGGCTGCAAAGTATGTCGAGTCGCGCGCAATGCGCGATCATCGGTGACGAATGCCGTGCGGCGTGCCCGGTGTTGTGAACGGCGGTCGAAAAGTGCAGCGCGCGACGGTTGAAAAGTGCAGCGCTCGGAAGGGTAAGGTCTAGTTTACGTAACGTCTCCTGAGGAGTCGGTGCCGGTTAAAAACGAGGCCAGTGTGGCGGCCGATGGCTTACCAGTGGTCAGGTTGCCATGCGAGATGGTGGCGAGGGAGAGTTGCAGATCTTGGGGTTTCGCGGTGTGACCAGCATTGCAGGCGGCGGTTCGATGTTAGCCTCGCGACAGAGCAGAAGGGCGGCTTCGTAGAGCGGCAGTTCGTGGACGAGCTGCCATAAATCGAGCTGGTTTCCCTGGGCGCCGCAATGGAAGCAGCGGAAGACGTGACGTCCGAGATGGGCGGAGAAGCAGCGTGACCCGCCGGCAGCCGAGGGATCGTGGACGGGGCACGGACCGCGGAGTTGCTGGCCGCGGCGAGAAGCGTGGCGATAGCCGAGCAGCCGGAGCACTTGCTCCATGGGGACGGCCACTCGCAGCGCAGAGTAATCAATGCCGGCCGGGTGCCCAGACATGCCGGCGTTTATTCGTCGGACGGTTTTGGTTTGGCATCGATGCGGCGAGCCCGATGGGCCCGATAGGACTTGCCTTCCAGCTTCAACACGATGGCGCCATCGACCACACGGTCCAGGAAGGCCATGGCCAGGGGCGGGTCGCCCAAGTATTCATCCCAGGTCTCGAAGTCCACGTTGGTCACCAGCGCCGTGCTGCGGCGGGGATAGCGGGCCTCGATGATCTTGTACAGCAAGTTCGCCGCCTGGGGATGGTCGATGCGTTCAATCTTCTCGAAGCCGAACTCGTCAATGATCAACAGGTCGAAGTTGCCGTAATAACGTAGCCGCCGTGGGAGCGTGTCGTCCGCCCGGGAGGTCGCCAGGTCCTTGACCAGATCCGCGCTCGTCACGTAGCGGACGCGATACTCGATCGAACAGAGACGACGCCCCACTGCTTCGATCAGGTGACTTTTACCAAGGCCTGACTGGCCCACCATGACCAAGTTGTCGCCGCGGCGTACGAACTCGCCAGCGGCCAGTTCTTCGAACCGGCCGCGGTCGATCGTCTTCTCGTTGAACTTCCAATCGAATGATTCCAGCGTTCCCAGGCCGGGGAAGCGGGCCTCTTGAATGCGGCGTTCGATGCTCCGCTCTCGACGACCGGACGCCTGGTCGGCGATCAGGCAATGGACGAACTGAAGATGCGACAGGCCTTCCTGCTCGGCACGAGCCAGGGCGGCGTCAAGCTGCTGGTCCGTCAGGGGAATCTTCAGAGTTCGGAAGTTCTCCAGGAGGGCCTGACGGAGGAGGGCCGGGTTCTCTTTCTTCATCACCGGGGTTGGCGGGGTCGGCTTTGGCGGGGTCAGCTTCTTCTTGGGCATGGGATTCTTCGTTGGACAACAGTTGTTGGTAATCGCCCGTGGGGCGCGGCGGAACCGAGGCGTCTCGCAACAGATCGGCCAGATGGTCTTTCTCGCGATCGGCGAGCATTTCCAGCGCGGTCTTGGGCTGGGCCTGAACATGGAGAATCCGTTCCACGGCGTAAAAGGAGAACGCCCCATAGCGCAGCGCCCGTTCCAGAGCCTTGATCAGATCGCGATCGTGGTAGTGAGCCCGCAGCGCCAGAATGTTGCGGGCCTGCGCTTTGCCTTGGCGATGGGCCTTCAGCAGCCCTTCGAAAAAACGCTCTCCGACCTCTCCAAACTCGGCGAAGCTTCCCCGCAGCAGTTCGTACTGCTGGCGTCGGTCGTCTGGGGGACGATGGGCGGAATCGAGCTGACATTGCCGGCTTGCGCTACGCGGCAGCAGCCGATGCCGGGCAATCTCCTCGATCTGAGAACTGAAGACGATCAACTCTTCCTCCGTGATGCGCACGGGCAGCACCTGACCCACGTAGCGCCAGGGTACGGAATACTGGTTCTGACGGTATTTGACGTACCCTTCGCAATCGACCGAACGGTAAACCACCTCCGCCGCGTCGTAGGGATGGTTCGGCAGCGGAATCAGGTGCGGCTGCTCTTCCGCGTGCAGATCGACCGGACGCCGCTGGGTCTGCCGGTGCAGGCGCACGTCGGCGACTTCCGCCAGCCAGCGCCTGGTCACTTCATTGAGATGATCCAGCGAGCGGAACTCGCGGCCGTTGAGCAAGTTCATTTCCACATAGTGGAACGGCCGCTCCACTTTCCCTTTCGTGGCGGGATGGCGCGGCCGGCACGCTTTGGGCCGATAACCGTAGTGCGTGGCGAAAGCCAGAAAGCGGGTGTTGTAAACCGGCAGATCCGCCTCGTAGCGGGACACCACGACCTTCATATTGTCGTACAAACAGACGGCAGCCACGCCGGCCAGATGCTCGAAGGCCTTCACGTGTTGGCGAACCGTCGTGGCGAAGTCCTGGCTTTCCGTGAAGCAGAGGTACTGCCGGCGCGAATACGCCAAGAGATAACTGAAGAGATAAACCCGCCGACGGCCTTCCAGCGTGAAGTCCAGGTCGTACTGGGCATAATCCATCTGTGCTTGCAGTCCCGGCCCTGTTTCAAAGCGCTCCACCAAAGGCTGCGCGGGTTGCGGGCGCAACTGGGCCATCCGTTCCTTGAGGATGGAGTAGCCGCCCTGAAAGCCGCGGGCACGCAGTTCTTCCAGCATGCGGACGGCGGTCATGCGGGGATAACGACCGAGCAGTTGGCGCATGACATCTTCATGGTCGTCCAGCAGGCTCTTGCGCTTCTGCTTCGGCGGGGGAAGGGAAGAAGCCGGCACCTCGCCGTTGCGGGCCTGATGATGGCCTGCCAACGTCCGACGCACCCGCTCACGGCTGATCTGCAGATCGCGAGCGATGCCCCTTGTCGATTGGCCTTGGTGGTAACGTCGCACGATCTCGTGTGTCAATTCTTGGTTCATGGCAGATGCAACTCTCGCAAGAAGTCCTCGGTCAATTCCGCAACGCCGCGGCAGTCCAACAGCAGCCGCTCCAGGCCGGGCCGCAACGGTTCGCGATCCCGCAGTTCCAGCACGCCCCGACCGCTGTAGCGAAGCCACGACTCCAGGCCGGCTAAGAGATCGAGCAGCTTGGCCAGTCGCCGGGAGAGGTGGTTCCCCGCGGCGCTCATCCGCGGGTCCCAACTGCGACTGACGTGTCCCTCGAACTCGCGCAGCGCCTGACGCGGCTTCTCCAGCACGTACCGCTGCTTCTCCTGAGTCCCCGACGCCAACAGCAGATCGACCACGCCGCGAAGTTCTGCGGCCGTGAGCGACTCTCGACGCACGGTTTCCAACGCCTTGAGCTGGTTGCCCGCGGGCAACCGCGTCAATTGCCGAGCCGCCGTCGGCGACACCAGCCCCAGGCCCAGATCTTCGCGGACCTCTGGCGCGAGCCTCTCCAGCAGAGCCAGCCGCCGACAGACCCAACTCTTGTGGCGCCCCAGCAGTTCTGCCACCGCCGGTTGCGACAGCCCGTCTTCACGGATCAGGGCATGCACGATCCAGGCTTCTTCCAGGGCTTGCACCGGGCGGGCGAGCGAGTTCAGCGTGTACACGGCGGCTTTCGCCGCGGCTGCATCCGCCTCCAGGCGGCGAGACCAGAGCGTATCCATGCCTTTCACCCGACCCGCGGCGGCGTGACGCTTGAAGCCGTCCAGCAGCAGAAGACGGCCTTCGGTCGCACAGACCACTATCGGCGAAAGCTGGCCGTACCGTCGCAACGACTGGACCATCGTTTCTTCCGCCTGGCGATGCACCAGGCGGTAACGATGGAAATCCAGATCAATCTCGGCCAGAGGCAGGCAATCGGTCGATCCCCATTGATGGCTGGCCATCCTCGACTCCAGTGTCATGCGCGGCAGCGGTGAGCGGCAAAGAGCCTCTTCTCCATCCGCTTTTGGAACCCGTGCTGCTCGTTGCGTTGTGTCTCGGCGAGGAGTTTTAGCGCTGGAAGTGGCGACTGCCAATACAGCGCACTTAACTCAAGGCCCTCGTAAAGAGACGACCGCTTGCTCGCTCGTCGGCCACCCTTCGTCGCGCCGCCAACGCGCTTCCCGCAGCAGGACTCGACGTAAAGCCAGACGACACAACGCTCCGCAGAACTTCTGAGCGGGACTGCGGGCCGTTGCGCGAAACAACACGTAGCAACCCGGCCGAGAGCAGGCAGATTTTTTCGGCGGCGCCTGCCTGTGATGGCCCTCGCAGGCCGGCGGCTCCGCCCCAGACGGGACGCTTTGAAGCTTCCGCCGCTCCCGGTAACGGCGGCACTGTTCACGCCGGCACTGGCGTCCCTGGTCGCTCCGCCGGTAACGCCGGCCGGCTCGCCACCACGACCAGCGCCGCGCCGCGGCTTTGCAGGACGAACTGCAA
>DASZYN010000309.1:0-9433 GCA_035545435.1 Acidobacteriaceae bacterium
CGTCAAAGCCCTGTCTTCAGGCATCAGCGTCAGAACCTATGAGCGCGCGATGGCCTATGCGTTGCTCAAAGAAGAGTTCCCCCAGACCCGCACGCTGCCCGAATATCCCAACAAGGAAGCGCTCTGGGCGGAGGCGATCAAGGCCACGGGCGGGCCTCAGACGCCGATCACCTACGTCGAGTTTGGCGTCTATGACGCTCAGGGCTCCTTCCGCTGGTTCCTTCAGAACAACACCAGCCCCTCATCAGTCTTCCTCGGCCTCGACAGCTTCCACGGCCTCCCGGAACGGTTCGGAAAAGTCGGCGCCGGCTATTTCGACATGCACGGCGTCGTTCCGACGGTCGAGGACAAGCGCGCCACCCTGATCGAAGGCTGGTTCAAGGACACCTGGGACCAGCTCTATAAGCACATTGCCAACCGCGACAACCTGCTCGTCCACTACGACGCCGACATCTACTCGTCGACGCTCTTTGCGCTGGCCCGTATCGAGCTGCTGCGCAAGCCGTACGTTGCGCTGTTCGATGAGTTCACGGGCCCGGAGACCCTGGCGACCTATAACTACCTGAAAGCCTTCGGCGCAAAAATCGAGATGACAGGCAAGGTGTCGGTGCACGGCTATCCGGAACAATTGCTGTGCCGGATCACGCCGCACGGGGCTTGAACGACATCGACCGGTGGCGTCTCCTCGCAAGCGAGGAAAGCCCGTTTGTTGACCGCTGACCGCTTTTTCGCTGACCGCTGTTTAGCCGACCGATTCTTAGCTGACCGCTTCTTAGCTGCGCCGCAGGCGCAAAAAAAAGGGCCCCTCGGGGTGAGGGGCCAATCTGCCTTGGTTCTCTCGTTGTGTGAGAGCTTTTTGGGCCTTGCCTTCTTACTGAGGCTGTGCCGTTGGCTGCGACGCAGCACCCTGAGGGGAGGGCTGCGCGGAATTCTGCTGCGTCGCACCAATCGGTGAACCGCCAGACGATGGCTGGTTCAAGGCCGCGAGACTGTTCGCCATCAGGCTCACCCGAACGATCGAGCCCGGCTTCGCCGTGGAGTTGTCGTCCGTGCTGATGGGGGTGTTGCCCATGGCGACTTCATGGATGCGCCATACCGGGATCTGCTTCTCAGCCAGATACCGAACGACGGCTTCCGCCATGTGCTGTGAATTCTGGAGACCGGCCGTACCGCGGGAGCGCGAGTAGCCGGCAACTTCAACCACGTAACCCTTCTGGCCCTGCAACTGGCTGACTACCTGATCGAGGGCGTCCTTCGCCTTCTGGTTCAGGACAGTCTGCCCGGGACGGAAGCGGATGTCGGTGTTGGTGAGGGGATGATACTGATCGATATTGGCAACCGTCTCGCCAAGCTGGTTGGTCTTGTCGCTCGCTTGCTGGGCGGTCTGCTGTGCCTGCTGAGCCGTCGTTGTGGCGGCGCTGGCTACCTGATTCGCCTGGTCGGCGGAGGACTGGGCAGCGCGGATGCCATTCTGGGCGCGCTGATCGACGTCCTTAATATCATTGGCGTTCTTGGCCTGAAGCTGGTCCAGTTCGTTCAGACGATCCTTCACCGGATCGAGCTGCCGGTTGACCCACTTCTTGCGGGCAAAGGGATTCACTTTTCCCCAGAACCCTTCGTTGGACTTCATGGGGAGGGGAGCTTTGCCGGTGCCGGTCTCGGGGTTGGTGGTCTGGGCCTGTGCCTGAGCGTTGGTGGAAGCACCCGTCTGAACCTGGGGCTGTTGATCCGAGGTGGACTGCGCGACCGCTGGCAAAGCCAGACTTGCTGCAACCAGCAGTACTGTAAAGGAACCGCAATTCAATCTTGTTTTCATAGTGTGTTTGAACTCGGTATTTGAATTTCGGTGGGCTGCGCAGCGCCCCGTATTGCACGAACCTTAAAAGCACTCGCCGTGCCAAAGTGCTCGGTCGGGGATTGAGGCGGATAAGTGCTTTGGAATCAAACGACGTGGTACTACGGGGTGGGTCATCCGGGCGTTAGTAACACGGTAAAAAGCACAGAATCTGGCAGGATCGGGAAGAAATTACGTCCTGTCGGAAGGAAAAAGGCATGCCAAAGGCTGGCCGGAGACGAGCCAAACACGAGCGAAGGGCGAGCCAAAGGCGGGGGGTCAGGGGCGAGCCCAAAAGCGAGCCAGGTAAAGGCCCGAAGGCCCCCGGGCGGTTCGTCCGAGGCGTTCATCTGCGCGTCTCTTGCTCGCCTTCAGCTCGTCTGTAGCTCGTGTTTCGCTCGCCGTTTGCTTGATCCAGGCTCGCTACTGACCGGTGACCGCAATCACCCGGATCTCGGGGTAGTTCTGGTTCCAGTCCTGAGGGAGGCTGTCGAAGATGAGGCGGAATTCGCGCGTTTCGCCAGGATGAATGGGAGCCACAGCGACGGACTGGGTATCGACGTAGGGCTGGCGGGTCCGGATCAGGGCGAGCGGCATCGTCTCTTTTTTGGCGATGGGATTCTCAAAGCCGTGGAAGGCCACCTGGACGGTAATACCGGTAACGGTCTTTTGCCCGGTGTTGGCGATCTGCCCGTCAATATAGGTGGACTGGGCGCCCGCCATGCTGCCGGCCTGGCTCATCTGGAGATGGGTGATGGGAAGCGAGGCGGCGTAGGGGTCGGGCGGGGCGAGGCCGGCTCCGCCAGGATTGGCGGGCTGCTCGTGACGGCTGACCACGACCAGCACCCCGATGACGATGAGCACGGCGACGAGGGCGACGATCCAGGGTAGAGGGGAGCGAGGCTCACGCTCGCCGGGGCGATCAGGGCGGAAGAGTCCGGAGTCGGAAGACGGAGGCGTACTCATGACGGATACAGGGTACAGCGGATAGCAAATAGCGGATAGGTGAGTCTGCTGAAGAAGTGTTTGGCGACGCGCGACCGGCCACACGCTCAACGCTATCCGCTATACGCTGTTCTCTTTTTCATCCCGCAAAGTTCCGTTAACTCATGGAGCACTTTCGCACAGAGGGGCAAAAATATTTCTCAAGTTTCGAGTCGCACTTGCCGAACAATGAGTCTAAGCAGGCAGAAGTTCGGCCAGCGGAATCCCCCTTTGAGGCCATGCTATGAACGTCCTCCCCGAAGAGCCCCAGAGCTCGACCAGAAAGCCGGAGTACGCGTATCGGATCGCCGCTGCGGCGGCCGCATTATTCCTGTTGCTGACGTGGATCAGCGCGTAAGCGCGAGGCGCTAACGCGCAGCAGATTCGCGGGCGAGCGCGCGCTTGAGTAAAGTCTCCAGCGCTGATTTGTGCTCAGCGTATTCAGCGTCGCTGATCTTCCCTTCCAGACGTTCTGTCTCCAGTTGAAACAGTTCTTCCTTCAGAGCCGCCAGCGTTCCGGTGGTTCCCGCTGCCTTTTGCGCGCCGCCGTTGGTGGAGGCAACGCTTACGGCCGCTGTGCCCGGCGCCGCATGCTTTTGAGCCAGAACCTGCGTTGCTTTGACTCCTGGAGGCAGCGTGGAAGTGAGCGGAGAGGGCTCGGCGGGCGCGAGGGCTGCCGCCTGGCCGGGTTTGGCACGGAGCATGAAGGCCGCACCGACAACCAGGGCAAGGCCGACGCCGGACAGGATCCACCATTTGTATTTCTGCAGCGGGTCCGGCGTATCGATCGGGTTACCCAGTCCGCCGCCGGGTCCTTGTTGAGCCGCCGGCTGGCCGGTTTGATCGGGGCCGGGCTCCATCCCGGGCTGTCCGCCACCCATACCGCCTTGTCCAGGCTGCGCGTTTTGCTGCTCGCGCGGCATGGAACCAGTGCCTGAGACCGTGAACGCGACCGAGGTGTCCGCCTTAACGTTGCTGGCGAGGAAGGTTTGCGTTCCCGGACCGCTGGCTTCGCTGCCAAGGGTCTGGAAGTTTTTGCCCCCATCGAAACTCATGCTCTTGGGCAGCATGATGGCGATGTTCTCCGCAGGGAGCGTGGGGCGCGCCAGGAGCTTTGCGCTGCCGTTGTAAGGCAGGTGGTAACCAACCTGGAAGCGGGTTTCTCCCGGACGGATCGGGAAGATGAACGCGTAGTGGCCTTTTTCGCCTGCGGGCACGGGCTGGTTGGCCGTGGCCATGCCGCCGGGGCCAGTGGCGGTCGCGCCCTCGAGTGTCGCGCCATCGGGAAGATAGAACTCGAAGCTGTGCGCGCTGAGCTGGGTCTTCGGGGGCTTCGATTCGTTGCGGATGAAGTAGCTTTCCGTAACGCTGAGGCCCTGCTGGTCCGTCTCAATGCGCGAGACGTCGGCGTAAAGGCGGAGGCCATCGACTTTGGCAGCAACATCGAAGACGTCGATGTTGACCTGGGTGGTGTTGGGCGGAACGGGGCCGTAATAGGAGGCCTTGTCGTGGTCGACGCGAACCAGGTGCATGCCGGCGGTATCGGACACGTTGAAGGAGTAGTGGCCCTTCGCATCGATCGTTGTGTGCGCCGATTCCTGCATGCCCTGCTGGAGATCGAGGAGGACCGCAGTATCGCCCGTGGCAGGCTTGCCGGTAGTCTTGTCCGTCACGGTGCCGGAGATCGTAGCGGCACTGAGGGAGAGTGGGAGGGCTGCGGCGGCAAAAAGGGCGAGTCGGAAAACGAGCTTCATGGGATCAGGTTCCTTGGATCTAGGCGTGACGCAGCGATAAGGCATCGGATTCGAGCAGCTCGATTTCGGCGACGGTTTCGGCAGCTTCGTTCTCGAGCATGGTGCGCTGCGCGGCGTAATCTTCTTCCGGATACTTGCCCGCCTTGTACTCAAAGTTGAGGTCGCGCAGGTTGTCGTAGAGGACTTCACGGCGCTCGCGCAGATACTCGAGGCGGGTCTTGTGGTGCTGGGCCTCAACATGGCGCTCCGGCCAGAAGACAAAGAGAAAGGCGCCAACCAACAGTAACGCGCAGGCAATCGTAGTCATGATCAGACCTCTGTCTCCTTCCGGATCTTCTCGCGAAGATCGTCCGACATCTCCGCTTCTTCAACGACCGGCATAGTGGCCATGCGCATGCGCCAGCGCTTCACCAGAATCCACGTGCCGAACAGGCCGAGGACCAGCAGCGCGGGGGGCACGATCCACGCAACGATGTTGAACTTCGTGAGCATCGGCGCGGCGAGTGCGGTCGGGCCGTACTTGTCCTGGAAGGCAGCGAGGATCGCATTGTTGGAGTCGCCGTGATCGATGGCGGCACGCAGTTCGGCGAGCATGCGGTCCGAATCCGGGCAGCCGACGTGGTTGCACTCGATGAGGATCTCGCTGCAGCCGCAGATGCACATCAGCTTGTGGCCGAGATCCTGGTAGCGGGCCTGGGTGTCGGCGGCGCCGAGAGTGATGACGGAGACGACGACCAGCAGCGGCAGGAGCGCGAATCGCATGAGGCGGCGCATCAGTCCCCCGCTCCGCCGGCAAGAACAGGCGGCTCCGATGGAGTGTGTGCCTGGAGTCGCGCCGCCGCAATCGTCGCGCTCATGTTCGGCGCCAGGGCGATGAGGGTTCCGAAAATGGTGACGATCAACCCGATCCAGATCCACGAGACGAGCGGATTGAGGAAGGCCTTGATCACGGGCTGGCCGGTGGCCGGATCCTTGCCCGCGTAAATGACGTACAGGTCCTCGATCAGAGTGGAGTGGTTCGCGACGATCGTCGAGGGCTGGCCGTTGACGGCGTAGACGCGGAGTTCAGGGGAGAGCTTCGTGACCAGTTTGTCGCCGCGATAAACGTTGAGCATCGCGAATTCCGTGTCGTAGTTCGGGTTCGAGTCCTGCGAGTAGTCGAGGCACTCGACCCGATACGGGCCGAGATTGAAGCTGTCCTTAAAGTTCATCGTCTGCTCGTGGCTCTGGTTGAACGCCTGGCCGCCGATGCCGACGAAGATCAGCACGATGCCGAAGTGGACGATGTATCCGCCGTAGCGCCGGGTGTTGCGACGCGTAAGCTGGACCATCGCGGCGAACAGGTTCTGACCCGATTTTTGCCCGATGACGCGCGCACCTTTGTAGAACTCATTGAAGATCGCGGTAGCGACGAAGGCAGCGAGAGCGAAGGTGATCCAGGAGTAAAAGGCGCCCTGCTCGTCGGTGGTGAAGATGGTCCAGGGATGCACGCCGAGGGGGATGATTCCGATCGCAACGATGAGGCCGACGATGGCGGGAAGGATGAAGTTGCGGCGGATGCTTTTGATCGACGTGGAGCGCCACGCGAGGATGGGGCCGATACCGGTGAGAAAGAGCAGGAACACGCCGATGGGCACCGCCACCCGGTTATAAAACGGCGCGCTGACCGTGACCTTGTTGCCCTGCACGTATTCGGAGAGGACGGGGAAGAAGGTTCCCCAGAGCACCGTGAAACAGGCGGCGAGCAGAACCAGATTGTTGAACAGGAAGCTGGACTCACGCGAGACAAGCGATTCGAGCTTGTGCTCCGTCGCGAGGTGGTCGCGATGGTAAATGTAGGTGAACGTGCAGACCGCCAGGATGAAAACGAGGAAGATCCAGAACCAGTTGCCGATGGAAGACTGCGCGAAGGCGTGGACAGAACTCACGAGACCCGAGCGAGTGAGCAGCGTTCCGAGAATCGACAGCATGAACGTGGAGAAGATGAGCCAGACGTTCCAGGACTTCATCATGCCGCGCTTCTCCTGCATCATGACCGAGTGCAGAAAGGCGGTGCCGGTGAGCCAGGGCAAAAGGGAGGCATTCTCGACCGGATCCCAGCCCCAGTAGCCGCCCCACCCGAGAACGTTGTAGGCCCAGTGCATGCCGAGGAAGATGCCGACGGTCAGGAACAGCCAGGTCACCATCGTCCAGCGGCGGGTGATGTGGATCCACTTCTCGCCCGGATAGCGCATCATGAGTGCGCCAAGCGCAAACGCGAAGGGCACGCTGAACCCGACGTAGCCGAGGTAGAGCATCGGTGGGTGGATGACCATCTCGGGGTACTGCAACAGTGGATTGAGACCGTTGCCGTCGGCCGGGATGGCCCCGGTGACCAGCGAAAACGGCGTAGCCGCGATATTGACCAGCAGCAGGAAGAAAACCTGGACGCCAGCGAGGATCGTGGAGGCGTAGGCGGTGAGTTTAACGTCGACTTTGTGGCGGGCACGAAGGACGAATCCGTAGGCGGACAGCAGAAATGCCCACAGTAGCAGCGAGCCTTCCTGGCCGGACCAGAGGGCGGCAAATTTATAGCCCCCGGGAAGGGCGCGGTTGGAATGCTCGGCGATGTAAGCGACGCTGAAGTCGTTGGTAAAGGCGGCCCAGACAAGGGCAAAGGCAGCGCAGGCGGTAGCAAAGAAACTGGCGATTCCCGCGCGGCGAGCGGTTTCGGCAAGGCGCTCGGGCGCAATCGCACCGCGGCGGCCGGTGGCAAGCTGGCGAAGGGCAACCGCGCCGGCCAGCAGGTTATAGCCGCTGAGCGCGAGGGCGACAAGGAGCGCAAAAGTGCCAAATGTTGGCATAGGGATCGACCTTCTGATTGTCGCACTTTCGAACACAGGGTGACGGAGGCGGCAACCAGGGACAGGATTGATCTTCGCGTGAGACCGGGAGGGGGGATGTGATGGATGTCACGGGGGAAGGGAGAAGGGGGAAGGGAGAAAAGGGGAGAAGCAGTGACTAAGGTTGTGACAGGAGGCCATCGTACTCTTGCGGGACAAGTCACTCAGAATGAAATTGACAGAGATGGAGACTCGAACCTATCGAGATCTGCTGGTTTGGCAGCGCTCAATGGCTCTCGTCAGGGAGATTTACGCGGCGACCGAGGGTTTTCCGAGGACGGAGCAGTTTGGTGTGGTCAGTCAACTCCGCAGGGCTGCGGTTTCGGTTCCCAGCAACATTGCGGAGGGACGCGGACGCCTGACTGGGAAAAGCTTTGCCCTCGTTCTATCCCAGGCTCGAGGCTCGCTCTACGAGTTGCAAACGCAGATGGAACTGGCGGGAGACCTGGGCTTTATTGGCAGGGAGCGTGCCCAGTCGGTGATGAGCGAAACTGCGGAGATCGCCAGCATGATTCAAGGGCTGACAGTTTCCCTCCAGAAGTAGCTTGGCTTCCGGCTTCTTCCTTCTCGCTGCTTAAGCCGTGCGGCTTAGAGGCTGGTCGAGCTGGGAGCGGACCACGGCGAGCAGTTCGTCGGGGGGACAGGGCTTAACGCGGAAGAGCACGTCCAGCTCGCGGTATTCGTCTTCAGCTTCGGCGAGGCCGCTGAGAACGATAACCGGCAGATCGGCAAAACGGGTGCGAAGTTCCGCGACAAACTCAGGGCCGTTCATGCCCGGCATCAGATGATCGGTAATCACCAGACCCACGGGGCGGCGGCTGCCGGCCTGGTCGAGCATCGCGAGAGCCTGAGGGCCGTCGCAGGCGACCGCAACGTTTCTGCCGGAGCGCGCGAGAATGGCCTTTCTGGTGGTCGCCTGAATACAGTTATCGTCCACCAGCAAAATGTCGGCAATCATTGAGATGAAGTGATTCCGTGGAAGAGATTTAGGTTGCCTTGCTCAGGAGCCCAATAGTAACCGAAGAGGTTCCCTCGTTCTGTAATGCAGATCACCTTTGTACGCGTGGGTACCAAACCCGGCAAGACCAGGTCAGGGAATGATATATCCCACTTTCGTTCCAGTGCCATAGAACAGCAGAAAACCGAAGGCGGAGGCCCGTGGGGACCTCCGCCTTGAGTTGTGGGCTGCAGCCGGAGAACCGGCCGCAGGCTGGGGTTGGTTAGAAGCTGATGCGGCCGCCGAACTCCATCTGGCGGGTAAAGGGCGTGCCGCCGATGGAGGACTGCTGAGAGCTGAGAACGCCCCAGCCACCGGGATCAGAGATGTCCAGTTGGGTCTCGCTGAACTGGCGGTGGTTGAAGACGTTGGCGGCGATGAAGGAGAACTCGAAGACCGCTGTTTCGGTAATTCGAATGTTCTTCTTGATCTCGGCATCCATGTTCCAGAAGTTCTGCCCCATGATCGGACCGACGCCGGGGTTCTTGGTGTCGATGCCCAGGATGGGTGCGCGAACCTGATTGAAGACCGATTCAGGGTCCTTGAACCGGTTGACCGCAGTGTTGGCAGTCGAATCACCAACTCCGCCGGAGCCGGTGACGCCAAAGTGCGCCGAATGCCCGCCTTTGTACTGGCTGGTAAAGACGCACTGCTCGTTGTCGAAGTAGCTGGAGCCGTCACCGGAACCGAAAGACTGAGCGTCGGTCAGCGTATTGCAGTAGAGCGGAGCACCGGTACCAGCAGTGAAGATGGGAGCGAGGGTCCAGCCGCCGGCCACGCGCCCGAGGAGGCCGTGTTGGGCCTTGAACCAGGGCTCGCTGGCAACGAGGTACGTGTTGTAAAGGATGCGATGATCGTCCGGCTGCTCGCCGTACATGGCGCCCAGATCGAACGGATCGTTCGGGGTGTATTCGCTGGAGGCCTGGACGACGGCACCGGTGCCGAGGGCCTTGCTCCAGGTAAGGTTGTGCTGCATGGTGAG